>DASYXX010000583.1:0-3302 GCA_035934395.1 Streptosporangiaceae bacterium | reverse complement strand
CAGGTACTACGAGCCCTCACGACACGGCGCCGAGGCCAGGTACGCGGAACGATCCGAGCGGATCAGGTCGATCCTGGGGCTGGGCGGTGACGGCGACGAGCCGCCGCCCCAGTCGTCGGGCGAGCAGCGATAGGGCTTCCTGCCCCGCGCGCCGTCCCTCCAGGCGATAGGGTCGGGCAGGTGACGGACCAGGCACGGCGGCGAAGGCGTACCCGCAGGTGAGCGCAGCGCAGCTGGCGGCGCTGATCGCGGCGGGGTTCTTCGCTGTCGGAGTGTGCGCCGGCGTGTTCGTGCTGCTCAGGCTCGCCGGGCTGATCTCCCGCGCTAACCGGATCCTGACCGACTACGGCGACCGGGCCAGCGTCCTCATCGAGCAGGCGCAGGCAGCGGTCAGCCGGACCAACGAGCAGCTCGCGCGGACCGACTCGATCACGGCAAGCATGGACGAGGTCACGGCCAACATGGCCGAGCTGTCCGGGCACGTGTCGGCCCTCGCGAGCCTGGCGCGGGGGATATCGGCCGGCCTGGGCGCGCCGTTGCTGCGCGTGGCGGCGTTCGCGTTCGGGGTTCGCCGGGCCGTGTCGCTGCGCCGCGCGCCCAGGGTCGCGGCGGTGCGGAACCAGGGGGTGCTGGCGTCCCGGGAGGCGGCGGCGCGTCCGGTGCCGGACCCGCGGACGGCCCGGCGAAACGCATTGCCCGCCGGTCGGGGCGTGCTGACCGGGCGCGCCAGGCTGCGCGGCGGCATGCCGAGACAGCGGACAGCGTCGGGTTCGGCGGGCCGGGAGGAGGCACGGCGGTGATACGCAGGCTCTTCTGGATGACCGCCGGCGCGCTGCTCGGCGTGACCGGCTACCGGCGGGTCAGCAGGCTCGCCCGCGCGGTGACGGCGGGCGCCCGCCCCGGTGATCGGACGCACCGGCGGGCGCGCGGGGACCTGACCTCCGCGGGCTGCGCCCACCGGGGTTGGAGGCACGGGGCCGCCCTTTTCGCCCGTGACGTGCGCGACGGGATGGAGCTGTACGCGAATCGTCATCCCCGGCTGGCAGGCCGTACCCTCGAAGGTCAGCAGGCGCGCGCGGAGCGCGGGCACGAGGCCGGCACCGGCGGGGAGCGCCGACGCGGGTATCCCGGCGTCGATTACGCAAAGGATGGCACCTGATGGAGTCGGCAGAGATCGTCCGCCGTTTCCTTAGCTACTTTTCGCAATCCGGACACACCGTGGTCCCGTCGGCCAGCCTGATCGCCGACGACCCCACGCTGCTCCTGGTCAACGCCGGCATGGTGCCGTTCAAGCCGTATTTCCTCGGCCAGCTGGCCCCGCCGTTCCGCCGGGCGACGAGCGCGCAGAAATGCGTGCGCACGCCGGACATCGAGGAAGTGGGCAAGACCACGAGGCACGCTACGTTCTTCCAGATGCTGGGGAACTTCTCGTTCGGCGACTACTTCAAGGATCAGGCCATCCCGTTTGCCTGGGAGCTGCTCACCAGCCCGGAGTCGGCAGGCGGGTTCGGCTTTCCCGAGAGCCGGCTCTGGGTGACGGTGTACACCGACGATGACGAAGCGGCCAAGCTCTGGCACGACCGGGTCGGCGTGCCCGAGGACCGGATCCAGCGCCGGGGCATGGCCGACAACTTCTGGTCCATGGGCGTGCCGGGCCCGTGCGGGCCGTGCTCGGAGATCTACTACGACCGCGGGCCCGAGTACGGCCGCGAGGGCGGGCCGGTGGCGGACGAGGACCGCTACCTCGAGGTGTGGAACCTCGTCTTCATGCAGTACGTGCGCGGCGAGGGGCAGGGCAAGGAGGACTTCCCGATCCTCGGCGACCTGCCCTCGCGCAACATCGACACGGGCATGGGACTGGAGCGGATGGCCGCCCTGCTGCAGGGCGTCGACAACATCTACGAGATCGACACCATGTGGAAGGTGCTCGACCGCGCCGCGGAGCTCACCGAGCAGCGGTACGGCCGGGACCACCGGACCGACGTGGCGCTGCGCGTGGTCACCGATCACGTGCGGACGGCCGTGATGCTCGTCGCCGACGGCGTCGTCCCCTCGAACGAGGGCCGCGGGTACGTGCTGCGCCGGATCATGCGCCGCAGCATCCACAACCTCCGGCTGCTCGCGGGCGGGCAGCGCGGAGGGTCTGGCGGCAGCCACGGCCGCGGCGGGGAGGACGAGCGCTTCCTGCACGAGCTGGCCTCCGTGGCCATCGACGCGCTCGGCGAGCAGTATCCCGAGCTGCGCCGGGACGCGCCGCACATCCACACGGTCATCGACGCCGAAGAGGCTGCGTTCCTCGGCACGCTGCGCACCGGCAGCGCGATCTTCGACGCCGCCGTCGAGGAGACCCGGCGCCGCGGAGCCAGCACGATCCGCGGCGACCAGGCGTTCCAGCTGCACGACACCTACGGCTTCCCCATCGACCTGACCCTGGAGATGGCCGCGGACCAGGGCCTCGACGTGGACGAGCAGGAGTTCCGCCGGCTCATGGCGCTGCAGCGGCAGCGGGCCAAGGAGGACGCGGCCGGGAAGAAGACCGGAAACGCCGACATCTCGGTGCTCGCGTCCCTGCTGGAACGCTCCGGCCGCGTGACGTTCACCGGGTACGACGAGGTCGCCGACGACGCGACCGTGACCGGCCTGCTGGTCGGCGGGGTCTCGGTGCCCGCGGCGGGCCAGGGCACCGAGGTCGACGTCGTGCTCGACCGGACCCCGTTCTACGCGGAGGGCGGCGGCCAGCTCGCCGACGCCGGCCGGCTCAGGGCGTCGGGCAGCGCAGCGGGAGAGGGCGCCGAGGTCGAGGTGCTGGACGTGCAGACGCCGGTGCCCGGGCTCATCGTCCATCGCGGGCGGGTGACGGCCGGCGAGATCGTCGTCGGGACCGCGGTCCGCGCCGAGATCGACGTCGAGCGCCGCCGCGCGATCTCCAGGTCGCACACCGCGACCCACCTCGTGCACCGGGCGTTCCGCGGCGCGCTGGGCGAGTCGGCGGCCCAGGCCGGCTCTGAGAACGCGCCCGGCAGGTTCCGGTTCGACTTCACCGCCATGGGCGCCGTGCCGCCGTCCGTGCTGGCCGATGCCGAGGCGGAGGTCAACCAGGTCCTGATCTCCGACCTGGCCGTTCGGGCCTTCCTCACCTCGATCGACGAGGCCCGGGCGATGGGCGCCCTGGCGTTGTTCGGCGAGAAGTACGGCGAGGAGGTCCGCGTCGTTGAGGTCGGGAACTACTCCCGCGAGCTGTGCGGCGGCACGCACGTCGCCCGCTCCGGCCAGCTGGGCCTGGTCAAGATCCTCGGCGAGTC
>DASYXX010000575.1:0-3134 GCA_035934395.1 Streptosporangiaceae bacterium | reverse complement strand
CCGCGCCGCCCGCCGCGCCTCGACCCGCCGCGGTCCTGGTCGGCGGCCCGGTGGTCGGCTGCCCCGCGGTCCGCGGTGCCGTCGTCGGCGTCAGCACCGCCGGTCAGCTCGCCCAGCACCGGGTCCTCGCCGTAGACCTGGCCCAGGAACTGCTCGACAAGCTCCCCCGGGCCGATCTCCTCGACCTTGTCGACCACCCAGCCCCGCTGCCCGCGGACCCGCCCGCCGCGCACGTAGAACACCTGAACCGCGGCCTCGAGCTGGTCTTCGGCCAGCGCGATGACATCACAGTCGGTGCCGTCGCCGAGGACCACCGCCTGCTTCTCCAGCGCCCGCCGCAGCGCCTGGATGTCGTCGCGCAGTCGGGCGGCGAGCTCGTATTCCTCGGCGTCAGCGGCGCGCCGCATCTCGGACTCGAGCCGCCGGGTGAACTTGCCGGTCTGCCCGGCCATGAAGTCGCAGAACTCCTCGGCCAGACACCGGTGCTGTTCCGCGTCGATCCGGCCCACGCAGGGAGCCGAGCACTTGCCGATATAGCCGAGCAGGCAGGGCCTGCCGATCTGGCCCGCCCGCTTGAACACGCCGGCCGAGCAGGTCCGGACCGGGAACACCCGCAGCAGCGTGTCCACCGTGTCCCTGATCGCCCACGCGTGCGAGTAAGGGCCGAAGTACCGCACCCCGCGCCGCTTGGCGCCCCGCATCACCATGACCCGGGGGTATTCCTCGTCCATGGTGACCGCGAGGTAGGGGTAGCTCTTGTCGTCCCGGTACCGGACGTTGAACCGGGGATCGAATTCCTTGATCCAGTTGTACTCGAGCTGGAGCGCTTCCACCTCCGTAGCTACGACCGTCCAGTCCACGCTGCCCGCCGACCGCAGCATGGACTGGGTGCGCGGATGCAGCCCGACAAAGTCGGCGAAGTAGGAGTTCAGCCGGGACCTGAGGCTCTTGGCCTTCCCCACGTAGATGACCCGGCCGCGCTCGTCGCGGAACCTGTAGACCCCTGGTGACTCGGGAATCGAGCCCGGAGCGGGCCGGTAGCTCGCCGGATCTGCCACGCTGTAACTCTATGCGCGCCGGGCTTCCCGCCCGGTCGTCATCGCCCCTGGCGCGCCGTATGCGAGGCTAAGCCGGTGTCCCTCGCCGCCGCGGCCTGCGTGCTCGCCGTGATCGCCTGGGCCTACCTGCTGGCCGGCCACGGCGGGTACTGGCGCACCGACCAGCGGCTTCCGGCTGCACGCGCCGACCCGGCGGCCTGGCCGCGCGTGGTGGCGGTCGTGCCGGCCAGGAACGAGGCCGCGGTGCTTCCCGCGACCCTGCCGACGCTGCTCGCCCAAGAGTACCCGGGGGCGTTCGAGGTCGTGCTGGTCGACGACGAGAGCTCGGATCAGACGGCCGACGTCGCCACACTAATCGGCCGCGAAGCGGCTAGGGGGGGTCTGGTGGGGTCGGCCGCAGACGGCGCGAGGCTGCGAGTCGTTCCCGGCCGCCGCCCCCCGCCCGGCTGGGCCGGCAAGGTCTGGGCCATGGACCAGGGCGTGCGCGCCGTCGGCGACGCGGCGTACGTGCTGTTCACCGACGCCGACATCGCCTACCGGCCGGGGACCCTCGCCGCGCTGGTCCGGGCGGCCGAGGCCGACGACCGGGCGCTGGTCTCGCAGATGGCACTGCTGCGGGCGGACACCCGCTGGGAGCGGCTACTGGTGCCCGCGTTCGTGTACTTCTTCGCCCAGCTGTACCCGTTCGGCCGGGTCAACCGGCCCGGGGGGCGCACGGCGGCGGCGGCCGGGGGATGCATGCTCGTGCGCCGGGGCGCCCTGGAGGCCGCCGGCGGGCTCGAGCGCATCCGCGGCGCCCGCATCGACGACGTGGCGCTCGGGCGCCTGCTGAAGCGTGCCGCGGCCCCGGCGCGCTGCTGGCTGGGGCTCAGCACGGACGTCATGAGCATCCGGCCCTACCCGGACCTGTCGGAGCTGTGGAACATGATCGCCAGGAGCGCCTACACGCAGCTCCGCTACTCGCCGGTCGTGCTCACCGCGACCGTCGTCGGGCTGCTGTGGCTCTACGCGCTGCCCCCGGCTGCCGCCCTGGGCGGGCTGGCCTGGCTGGCCGCGGGCGGCGGCGCGACGGCGGCCTGGCTGGCCGGGGCGGGCCTGGCGGGCTGGGCGGTCATGACGGTCAGCTACCTGCCCATGGTGCGGCTGTACCGGCTCTCGCCCGCGCGGGCACCGTCCCTGCCGGTGATCGCCATGATGTACGCGGCGATGACCGCCGACTCGGCCCGGCGCTACTACGCGGGCCGGGGCGGGCAGTGGAAGGGCCGCACGATCCCGGCAGGCCGGACGCGGGGCTGAGCCGGTGAACGCGCCGCCCGGGCACCGCTAGGCGGGCAGGCTGGCCCGCAGGGCCAGGATCCGCGTCACGGCCGCCTGGAACGCCGCGTGGCGCAGCGTGCCGTTGCGGTATCCGTTCTCCAGGGCGACCAGCGCGGCCTCGCCCTGGGTTGGGGTCTGCATGGCACAGAGGATGAGGTCCATGCCGGCCCCGGCCGCCAGCAAGGCCCGGTTCTGGGTCGACCCGAACGGCTGGAGCGCGACCGCCTCCAGCGCGTCGGTGATCGTGACGCCTTTGAAGCCGAGTCTGGTCCGCAGCTCGCCGTTGATGATCGGGCCGGACAGCCCGGCCGGGCGCCTGGGGTCCAGCGACGGGTACACCGCCCAGGACACCATCACCAGCTTGACGCCCGCCGCGATCGCTGCCCGGTAGGGGAACTCGTCAACGCTGCGGATCTTGCTCGCGCGCAGGTTCAGCGTGACCGCCTCCGTGTCGGTGTCCTGGGACATGGTGGCCGCGCCCAGGCCGGGGAAGTGCTTGGCGGTGGCCGCGACGCCCACGTGCTGCTGCGCCCGGATGAAGTTCGCGCCCAGCTGGGAGACGACGTTCGGGTTCATGCTGTAGGAGCGCCCGAACTCGTCGATGAAGTTACCGGGCGTGCGGAACACGTCGAGCACCGGCGCCAGGTTGACGTTCATGCCCACGCCGCGCAAGTTCTGGCCGGCTCCCGTGCCGGCCCTGGTCGCCGCCTGCGGCGGGTTGGGCGACTGGCCGATCTGCTTCTCGGAGAGCAGCGGCGC
>DASYXX010000540.1:0-12071 GCA_035934395.1 Streptosporangiaceae bacterium | reverse complement strand
GACCATCACCGTTCGCCGCGTCCGGGCCGCCCGCCAGGTCCGGCCCGCTCGCCAGGTCCGGCCCGCCCGCCAGGTCCGGCCCGCCCGCCAGGTCCGGCCCGCCCGCCAGGTCCGGCCCGCCCGCGGGCTCTGTGCCGGGTCGGGAGTCGTCCGCCGGCCACGGCCGGTCTCGCGGCCATGCCGAATCATCGGCGGTCTCCGGCCAGGACGATCCGGACGGGGATGGGCGATCGGCGTCTTCGTGGCCAGTCGGCCGAACGGCCGTCGCCGGCCGGTCCGCGTCGATATTCTCGAGCGTGCGAGCGGCCTGCGTATCCGCCGCCGACTCGTTCGTCGCGGCGGTGTTGCCGGTCGGGCGATCGCCTAGGCCACCGGAGCGCACGGATTCCACTCTAGAGGGGACGGTCGGCCGGAGGACATCGAGGCGCTGCGCCGCGCCGCGGGCGTCACAGAGCCGGAGGGGCACCGCGTCGCCTTGATCCGGGTAGCGCCCTTCACCTGGACTTTCACCAACTACACACAAAACCTCCCGGTTCCACCCCGTACTATGGGCCCCAACTTAGCGGCCAGATTCCCCGCGTCGGCCGACGAGGATCGCTGCCCGGAGGACAGATGAGCCGTCGTTCCGATGTCAGTCCCGCGCGGTGGGGCCTGCCGCGAGGCAGCCGCGGCCGGCAGCAGCCCAGGCGCCGCCAGAGCCAGCCCCTCGGGAAGCGGATCGCGGCGTGGACGTCGATCGGCGTGACCGCCGTTCTTGTCTTGGCGGCGCTCACCGCCTACGTCAAGTACCGGAGCCTCTGGGACAGCATCAAGCGCATCGACGTGGCCGGTCTCATCGGCAACGAGCCGCGCAAGCTCAACAACGCCGAGAACATCCTGATTCTGGGCTCGGACACCCGCATCGGCCAGAACGGCATCGGCGGGAACTCAACCAGCACTCCAGGCGGGCGCTCGGACACCCTGATGCTGCTGCACATCTCCCCCGGCCTCAAGGGCGCCACGGTGATGAGCATCCCGCGAGACAGCGAGGTCCCGATCCTGGGCTGCGGGCAAAGCGACGGCACCCCGGGCCAGCAGGCGGCCCCCGGACAGCTCGAGCGGATCAATGCGGCCCTGAACAACGGTGGTCCGGCCTGCACCTGGAAGACCGTCGCTCAGATAACCGGCGTTCACATCGATCACTTCATCCAGCTCGACTTCACCGGGTTCGAAAAGATAATCGACGACCTCGGCGGGGTGACCATCTGCCTGCCCGCCGCGGTGAACGATCCCAGGTCGGGCCTGGATCTCTCGGCCGGGCGGCATCATGTCTGGGGCCGGGAGGCGCTCGCGTTCTGGCGCGAGCGTGAGGCCGTCGGCCAGGGCTCCGACCTCCAGCGGATCCAGCGCGACCAGTACCTGATGGCCTCGCTGGCGCAGGGGATCGAGCACAGCGGCCTGCTCAACAGCCCGACCAAGATTCTGCACGTCATCACCGACGCGGCGAACGCGATGACCACCGACACCGGCCTGGACCAGAACACGATGCTGCAGATCGCCGACAGCCTGCGTGGCCTGCGGCCCGCCTTGGTGCAGTTCGTCACCGCGCCCAACGTGGCCTACCCGCCGGACCCGAATGCGGTGGAGTTCGCGCAGCCGCAGGCTGACGCGCTGTTCAGCGCGATCGCGCACGACAACAAGCTGCCCAAGGCGAAGAGGGCCAGGCCCGGCAGGAGGGGGTCGGCGTCGACGAGGCCGTCCACGACTCCCGTGCTGGATACCGGCCCGTCCCAGGTCAGGGTCCAGGTCGAGAACGGGGCGGGGACCAGCGGGCTGGCCGGACAGGTGCAAGCGGACCTGACCAAGCGCGGCTTCGACGTGGTGGGCACAGGCGACGCCAGCAGCTACACCTACACCACGTCGGTGATCGAGTACGCGGCGTCGAGCGACATGCCCGCGGTCAACACGCTCAAGGCTGAGCTCAGCAACGTGAAGGTGGAGCAGGACACGTCGCTGACCCCGGGCACGATCACGCTGATCGTCGGCTCGACCTATACCGGGCTCAAGTCCGCGTCCGCGAAGCACTCCTCGACCACCTCGCAGTCGATCTCCAGGCTGAGCGCCGGCGACGGCGCCATCTCGGGGAGCGCCGCCGTCTGCTCGGACAGGGGAGCGTTCACCGGGCCGAACGGCCTGTGACCGCACAGGCGCTAGCGGCCGGATTCGCCCGCGGAGGGCAGCCCTGACCGTTTGATCGCGGAGTAGCTGGCAAGGATCACGCCCGGGAGGCGTGATCAGCATCGGAGACCGACGAACGCGACATGCCGGGCGACGATCTTCGCGAGTCTGGACCGTGGCCGGCTGGCTGTCGGCTGCCGTGGCGCTCCTGCTGGTCGCGACCTCGCTGGCGGTGTACGCCCGGTACCGGGCGATCTGGAACAGCATCCACCGGGTGGCCATCACCGGCCTGGGCCCCCAGCCGCTTCGCGCCAGAGCGCTGAACATCCTGCTGATCGGCTCGGACAGCCGGGCCGGGGCGAACCGCAGCTTCGGCTCGGGTATCCGGGGTCAGCGCTCGGACACGATCATGATCCTGCACGTCGCTCCCGGTCACCGGCGCGCGACGGTGCTCAGCATCCCGCGCGACTCAATGGTGCCCTACCTGCCGTGCGCGGCGGAGCCGGGCTTCCCCGGCCAGCAGGCCGGCCCGGGCGAGGAGAGGATCAACGCGACGTTCGCGAGCGGCGGCCCCGGCTGCCTCTGGAAGACCGTCGAGCACGAGACCGGCATCCACATCGACCACTTCATCCAGCTGTCCTTCACCGGCTTCGAGCACATCATCAACGACATCGGCGGGGTCAGCATCTGCCTGCCCAAGGCCATCAACGACCCCGCCTCCGGGCTTCGCCTGACCGCGGGACTGCACCATGTCATGGGCGCCCAGGCGCTCGCGTTCTGGCGGGAGCGCCACATCGGGACCGGATCGGACCTGCAGCGGATCGGGCGCGACCAGTACCTGATGGCAGCGCTGCTGCAGGCAGCCGCCCACGGCGACATCCTCGGCAGCCCGACCAGGCTTTACTCGATCGTGGTCGACGCCGCCACCGCGATGACCACGGATACCGGGCTCGACCTGAGCACTCTGCTCAGGATCGCCGCCAGCCTCAGGGGACTGTCGAGCCGCTCGGTCCAGTTCGTTCAGGTACCCGAGGTCCCGTATCCGAACGACCCCCAGGCCGAGGTGATGTTCGAGCAGCCGCAGGCCGGGGCGCTGTTCGCCGCGGTCGCGCATGACACGGCCCTGCCCGGTCCTGCGCGCGGGGAGCGACCGCGCGGCGGACCTCGCAGCCCGCGGGCACCGGCGAGCTCGCCGCCGGCCAGCAGCCTGTCCCGGACCTACAGCGGTATCCAGGGAAGCGCGCGGGCCTGCGGCGACAAGGCCGCCTTCGCCGGCGGCGACGTGCCAGGAGACTTCACGGGCGGCTGACGCGCCGCGCCTCAGGCGCCCGGTCGATCCGTCATAATAACGACAATGGAGACATTCACCGGCTGGCATAGCTGGCCCGACGCCGAGCCCGGCCTCAGGCACCGGCTGCCCGCCGAGGTGACGGCCGAGATCGCCAGGGCCGTGGAGTTCGCCACAACGCGCCACGGCGCCCAGCAGCGGCCGACCGGGGTGCCGTACCTCGAGCACCTGCTCGAGGCCGTGCAGATCCTCGTCGAGGGCGCGGGGGTGACCGACGCCGACGTGATCGTGGCCGCGGTGCTGCACGATGTGGTCGAGGACACGCCGTGCACGCTGGCCGATGTGGCCGCCGAGTTCGGGCCGCGTGTGGCGGAGCTCGTCGGCTGGGTGACGATCCCGGATCCGGGCCCGGGCGAGGACAGGCAGGCGGTGCGGCAGGCCCACCTGGCCCGGCTGCGCGACGCGCCGCGGGACGCTCGCCTGGTCAAACTCGCGGACCGGATGAGCAACGTGCAGACCCTGCGGAACCTGCGGCGCCCCAGGCAGGGGCCCTATTACGAGCAGACCGTGGCCTACATCGTCCCGCTGGCCGCCGACGAGCCGTGGTTCGCCGCCTGGTACGCCGACTGGCAGGCGGAGTTCGCCGACCTGGCCGGACCCAAGTAGCGGAAAGGGGAGGAGCTAGACGGGGCTGGCGGCCGGGGTGACCTGCTCGCGCGGGTCACCGCCGCTGGGCGGCGTCCTGGCTGCGGGCTCGCGGAGGCCGAACTTCGACACCTCCAGCCACACCAGCAGGCAGAGCGGGTAGATAAAGTAGCCGAACCGCGTGGCCGGCGCCAGGACGAACATGAGCGTCAGCCCGATGATCAGCCGCCACACCGCCGCCGGAACGGTCCGCGGCGGGCGGATCACCAGCGACGCGGCGATCACCGCGCCCGCGAGCACCAGCAGGCCCACCGCGATCAGGTGCCCGGTATGACCCGTATCGGCGAGGACGTGCCCCGGCAGCGGGCTGGCCGCCGCCGACCGGATGCCCGCCAGCCCGAGCGGGAACAAGATCGTGTTCTCCACCAGCGCCGACGGCCACACCGCAGCCACCGGCGCGACCACCGCCGCGCACGCGGCCAGCGCCGAGCCCAGGAACGCCAGGTACGGCCGCGGGCCGTCCCGGGTCGCGATCAGCACCGCGGCCACGATCACCGCCGGCCAGGCGATGGCCTTGGCCGCCGACGCCAGCCCCAGCGCCACCCCGGCCAGCACGAACCGCGGCCGCCGCCAGAGCAGCGCGAACCCCAGGCACAGCAGGGCCAGGATCGGGATGTCGGTACCCCCCACCGCCAGCTCCAGCGCGATCACCGGGCACGCGGTGACCATCACCGTCCACCGCAGCGCGTTCCTGGCTCCGGCCGCTCGCAGGGCCAGCCAGAAGACGACCACGAACGCCGCCCCGAACCACACCCGCGGGTCGGTGATCACATGCGAGCCGAACAGCGCGCGCGGGATCCCGAACAGCGACATCACCGGCAGGTACGGGTCGTAGGCGTTCGGATTATGCACCGCGGCCAGCGAGGCCGCGCCCAGATAGGGCGAGTGATGGCTCACCAGTTGCTTCGCCGACCGGGCGATCACCGTGACCTCGGGCTGCTTGCGGCCGGTGGCGGCGTTCAGGAACAGCGGCGTGATCAGCGCACCGCTGACGCTCAGCAGCAGCGCCAGGTCGATCCCCCGCGACCGCCAGACGAGCACCGCGACAATGGACGCCACGTAGGCGCAGGCAGCGGTCTCCCCCCACAGCCTGTGGATGTCATTGCTGCTGAACAGGGCCACCGCGCCCGCGAAACTCGCGGAAACCACGAACGCCGCCGCCGCCCAGTATTGCGGCGCACGGTCCGGCGACAGCCTGGCCCACCGCCCCGGCAGCCGCGCTCCCCTCAGCGAAGCCATATTCGCAGACATTCCTCCAGTGAGGAAAGCTTAGCGTGCCCTGTAAAGGCATTATGGCTTGTCCGCTGCCTCCAGGGAGAGAACGCTGGTCCTGACCCGCCCGCAGACGAGCGCCGCGACGTAGACCGACAGCGCCACGAAGGCGACCGTGGTGATGCCCAGCATGGCCCCGATGCCGACCACGAGCATCCGCCCCTCCCAGCCCAGCCTGGTCGCCGCGCCCCTGGCCGCATCCCGCCGGTCACGCCTGGCCAGGTCGACGTAACGCAGGCCGATCAGCGCGCACAGCGTGAACGTCACCGGCGCCCAGACGCCGAACGAGAAGCCGATCGCGGCGATGTACACGAGCTGGCCGGCCACCAGCACGGCGGGCACGAGCCAGTCGAGACGCCCGTTGTGCGGGTGGCCGGACCCGAACGCCGCGAGCAGCATGACGACCAGCGGCGTGAGCAGCAGCAGCCCGCCGAGATTGCGCATGCCGAGCCAGGCCAGGAAGGACGTGGCCGCCAGACCGGCCACCGCGGGCGGCAGCGGGACAAACTGTCCCCTGACCACCCGGCTGAGCCAGACCGCGGCGGCCCCGTCATCCCGGTACGCCGCTATGGTCGCCAGCGCCTCCGGTTCCAGGACCGTCTTGGGCTTCGGCTCCTGGCCCCCGCCGGGCTCGGTGTGGATCATCAGCTCCAGCGTCATGGTCGTCTCGGACGAGCTGGCCAGGGCCCGCGGGGTCTCCGACTGCCCGGCACCGCTCGCCAGCCGGGTGAGGGCCGCCGACGTGGACAGCCCCGCCGACCCCAGCCGGTTCGGCAAGTCCACCGGACCTGGCCTAAGCGTCCGGGCTGGCGGGTCCGTCCCGGCCCGCGAGGCACCCGGGGCCGGCGTGTCGGCGCGGGCGACAGGGTCAGCCAGGCCCGGCGGGTCCGGCGAGCCGGCCTGGTCGGCCGGCATCGCCCGGACGACAGAATTTTTTATAACGAACGCAGCCGCGGCGGCAGGCATTTTTTTCATAACCGACGCATCCGCGGGCCCAGGCGAATCCCCCGAAACGGGCGCGCCCGCCGGGGTCGGCGGGTCCACGCGGGCGGAAAACTCGGCTCTTGCCGACAACTCGGTCCGGGCCGGCGGATCCTGCGGAGCTGGCAACTGCGCCCGGGTGGACGACCCGACCCGGATCGGCGACCCGGCGGCCTCGGCCCGGCCCGCCGGGCGGAACCGGCCCGCGGCGTCGTCCACCGCGACGCGCTCGGGCCCGTGCCCGGTGATCACGTAGGCGGTGGCGATGATCCCCCATTCGAGCAGGATCAGCAGCGTGGCATGAGCTCCCCAGATCGGCGCGGCGATCACGATCACCGTGACGCGTCCGCCCGCCGAGAAGGCCAGGAACCCCCGGAGCAGGCTGCCCAGCGGGTTCTGTTCGCCGGAGCCGCCCGCGTGGCCGCCGCACGCCACGGCGGTCCTGCGTACCGCCGTGGCGATCACGACCGCGGCGGCGAGCTCCCAGGTGCCGCTCCAGCGCGCCTCGTACCCGCCTACCGCGAGTCCGGCATAGACGGCGTAATCGGACACCGTGCCGCTCAGTTCGGCCAGCGTGCTCGCGCCGGGCCTGGCCGACCGCGCGGCATCCGCGCCGTGAGACGGGCCCGCCAGCCACCGTGCGGCGCGCCAGGCCAGGTAGCCCGTGAACAGCGCCACCGCTCCCCTGATGTTGTCGGTCCTGGTGCCCGCGCTGAACCAGGCCGCGGCGCACAGGCCGAGGGCCAGCGAGATGCCGCTCACCGAGGTCGGGGCGAGGGACCGGTTCACCGCCCAGTCGGCCACGCGGCGGGGCAGGCCGTCCAGCGCCTCGGGCGTGCTCATGCTGTGCTTCCCGCTCGCGTGCGGGCCGCCATAGGACGCAGCCTCCCTCGTCGCCCGGTGACCTAGCGTACCTATCTGTACCCAGGCAAGGATTAAGGCAGACCTGGCCGTGCTGGCCCGCGCCGGGGACCTGCGGTCAACCCCACCGCGGAGCAGGCTCCGCGAGCGAGCAGTATCGTCCCCTCATGCGAACGATGGCGGTCGTGCTGGCCGGCGGGACCGGCCAGCGGTTCGGCGGTGACAGGCCCAAGCAGATGCGGCTGCTGGCCGGCCGGACCCTGGTCGAGCACTCGGTTGCGGCCTTCGAGCAGGCCGACGGCGTGGACTCGATCACGGTCGTGATGCCGCCGGGCCTGACCGCCCAGGCCAGGGAGCACTTCACGGGCAGCGGCTTCCGCAAGGTGACCAGCGTGATCGAGGGCGGTGCCACGCGTACGGACTCGACCCGCCGTGCGATCGCCGCGCTCGGCGACGAGGAATGCGACGTGCTCTTCCATGACGCGGCCCGGCCGCTGGTGGAGCAGCGGATCATCGCCGACTGCATCAGTGCGCTCGCGGAGAACCGGGCGATCGGAGTGGCGGTCCCGTCATCGGACACGATCATCGAGGTCAGCGACGGCCTGGTGACCGGCATGCCGCCCCGCGACGCGCTCGCGCGCTGCCAGACGCCGCAAGGGTTCCGGCTCTCGGTGATCAGGCGGGCCTACCAGCTCGCGGACGCCGACCCGGCCTTCGCGCAGCGCCCGGCCACCGACGACTGCGGCATCGTGCTCCGCTACCTGCCCGAGGTACCTGTCCGGATAGTGCCCGGCAGCGAGCGCAACATCAAGATCACCCACCCCGGCGACCTCCGCGTCGCCGAGGCCCTGCTCAGAGAGTAGCGTCCTCCAGCATTTCCGTGACCAGGGCGGCGATCGGGGAGCGCTCCGAGCGGACCAGCGTCACGTGCGCGAACAGCGGGTGGCCCTTGAGCTTCTCGATGACCGCGACCACGCCGTCGTGCCGGCCGACCCGCAGGTTGTCCCGCTGCGCGATGTCGTGGGTGAGCACCACCCTCGACCCGCCGCCGATCCTGGACAGCACGGTAAGCAGCACGCCGCGCTCCAGGGACTGCGCCTCGTCGACGATCACGAACGAGTCGTGCAGCGACCGGCCGCGGATGTGGGTCAGCGGCAGCACCTCGAGCATGTCCCTGTCCAGCACTTCGTCGATCACCTCCTGCGAGGTGACCGCGGACAGCGTGTCATAAACCGCCTGCGACCACGGGTTCATCTTGTCCGCCTCGGAGCCGGGCAGGTACCCGAGCTCCTGGCCGCCCACCGCGTACAGCGGCCGGAACACAACGAGCTTGCGGTGCTGGTGCCGCTCCATCACGGCCTCGAGGCCGGCGCACAGGGCCAGGGCCGACTTCCCGGTCCCGGCCCGGCCACCGAGGGAGACGATCCCCACGTCCTGGTCGAGCAGCAGGTCGAGCGCCACCCGCTGCTCCGCGCTGCGGCCGCGCAGGCCGAACACCTCGCGGTCGCCGCGGACCAGCCGCACCGACTTGTCCGGCTGCACGCGGCCGAGGGCGCTGCCGGCGCCGGAGGCGCCGGAGACGAGCACCAGGCCGGTGTGGCAGGGCAGGTCCCGTGCCGCGGCGCAGTCCAGCCGGCCCTCGGCGTAGAGCTCATCGATCTCCGCCGCGGTGACGTCCAGCTCGCGCATGCCGGTCCAGCCCGAGTCGGGGGGCAGCTCGGCGCGGTACTCCTGGGCGGTCAGGCCGATCGCCGCGGCCTTCACGCGCAGCGGCAGGTCCTTGCTGACCAGCACGACGCTGTCGCCTTCCGCGGCCAGGCTGCGCGCCACGGACAGGATCCTCGTGTCGTTGTCGCCGAGGCGGAAGCCGGCGGGCAGCACCGACGGGTCGGCGTGGTTCAGCTCGACACGGACCGTGCCGCCCGCGTCGCCGACCGGGAGGTCGGCATCCAGCCTGCCGTACTCGACCCGCAGGTCATCCAGGTAACGCAGCGCCTGCCGGGCGAAGAAGCCGAGCTCGGGGTGGTGGCGCTTGGCTTCCAGCTCGGTGATGACCACCACCGGCAGGACGACCCGGTGCTCATCGAACCGGCCGATGGCCGCCGGGTCGGCGAGCAGAACGCTGGTGTCGAGGACGTACGTACGACGCACGGAGGAACTAGCCACTCGCTCTCTCCCCTGGGCGCCGGGGGGCGGCGCCGCGTTCGGACACAGACGTGTCGGCTGGACCGGGACCGGCCAGCGAAGGGCCGGGCGCCGGCCCTTCGCTCATCTCGCCTGCGTGCCAGGACGCGAAGCTCGAAGATCTCGAGGGCCTTCCCGTCGGGCGGCTACGCACCGCCCGTCACCTCAGACGTTACCCTTGGTCAGCCGTTTCCCGGAAGTACCGCGCCCCGCTGTTAACGTGCCTGACATCCGGCCGACCACGGCGTGTGCCGTGGTCAGGTGGCCAGCACCGGGGACGTGGCAGGTGGCCTGGTAACTCCCTCAGGACCTGCGCGAGCAGGGTCATGCTGACGTTGCTGCCGGTGAGCATCAGCCCGGTTGTGCCCGGTCCGCTGAGCGATGGCTGGCTGAGCAGCGCGGCCAGGCCCGCCGCGGCCGCGGGCTCCACCACCACGCGCAGCGCGCGGACGATCTCGCCCAGCGCGGCCAGGATCATCTCGTCGGAGACCGTGACGACCCGAAGCCGAGCGGACCGGATCAGCTCCAGGTTGATCTGGCCGGGCTTCGGTGCGGTCAGTCCGTCCGCGATCGTGGCGATCGCGGACGGCGGCGTCGGCACACCGGCCGCCAGCGACCGCACGATGCCGTCCGCTCCCTCCGGCTGCACGCCGATGATCTCCACGTCCGACCCCGTCGCCCGGGCGCCGAGCGTGGCGCCCGCGATCAGCGACCCGCCCGAGCACGGCACGAGCATGCGCGCAAGCTCCGGCTCGTCCTCCAGGAACTCGATCGTAGCGGTCGCGGCGCCCGCGATGACCATCGGGTCGTCGAACGGGTGCAGGAACGTGTACCCGTGCTCAGCCTGCAAGGCCTCCGCCGTCGCGAACGCGGCCGTCGCGTTCGTGATGCCGTCGCAGACCACCGTGGCGCCGAAGCCGCGGACCGCGCGCAGCTTCTCGGGCACGGCGCTGGACGGCATGACGACCGTGAGCCGCGCGCCGAACTCGCGCGCGGCATGGGCGGCTCCGAGCGCTGCGTTGCCCGCGCTGACCGTGATGAGGCCCGCGTCCAGGGCTTCCCTGGAGAGCGTCCGGACGCGGTTGAGCATGCCTCGCAGCTTGAACGACCCGGTGTGCTGGAGGCACTCGGCCTTCGCCACGGCCCGGCCGCCGACGAGCAGGTCAAGCGCTTCGGCCCGCAGCACGGGCGTGCGGGCCACCCGGCCGCGGAGCGCGTCGCTGGCCGCGAGCGCGTCGGCCACGGTGGGCTGGGTTACCACGGGCTAGGCGCCGAATCTGCGCTGCCGCGCGGCATACGAGCGCAGCGCGCGGAGGAAGTCCACGCGCCGGAACGCGGGCCAGTAGGCATCGCAGAAGTAGAACTCCGAGTGGGCGCTCTGCCAGAGCAGGAACCCGCCGAGCCGCTGCTCGCCGGACGTGCGGATCACCAGGTCGGGGTCGGGCTGCCCGGCCGTGTAGAGGTGCTCGGCGATGTGCTCGACGTCGAGGATCTCGGCGAGCTCCTCGATCGTGGTACCCCGGGTGGCGTGGTCCTGCAGGAGCGACCGGACCGCGTCGGCGATCTCCCGCCGCCCGCCGTAGCAGACCGCGACGTTCACCAGCAGCCCGGTCTGGTCGGCGGTGGCCTCGGCCGCGTCCTTGAGCACCTGGGCGGTCCCTGTGGGCAGGAGGTCGAGCGCGCCCATGGGGTTGACATGCCAGTTCTGCGCGACGAGCTCGCGCACGGTGTCCTCGATGATCCGCAGGAGCGGCTCGAGCTCGGACGCGGGCCGGGTCAGGTTGTCGGTCGACAGCAGCCACAGGGTGACTACCTCGACGCCCATCTGGCGGCACCACTGCAGCACTTCGAAGATCTTGTCGGCCCCCGCCTGGTGGCCGCTGCTGACGTCGGCCAGGCCCGCCGAGCGCGCCCAGCGCCGGTTGCCGTCGCACATCACCCCGACGTGCCGGGGGATCGACTCTGGCGAGAGCGCCGCCTCGATTCTCCGTTCGTAAAGCCGGTAGGCGAGATCCCGCACTCCTTGCCTGCTAGCTCTAGGCGCTATGGGGACGACCCCCTTCAGAGTCGGCCCGCGGAGAAGGCTCCGCGAGGAGAAGGCTGCCGCCAGGCAGGCCGACCCGTGCCTGCCAGCTTCTTTCCGGGTACCCGGGCACCGGACGACGCACGGGCGCAGACCTGCCCGCCGACCGGCTCCTTAAGCACCGTATCCAAGAATGTCACCAGTTCCGCCGAGGTGAGGACAGCTCGCAGACCAATCCCATCAGCCCCCCATGCCTCAATGACCGCACGGCGGGTGAGCCGCCAGCCGCCTGGCTGGCCCAGGGTGCCCGGGCCGCGCCCGCCCAGCCACTCGGCCGAGTCCCGCAGCACGCACCGGAACTCGCCGTTGCCCGGCAGGTCGCCAGGATCCCTGGAGCGGAGCGAGAAGTACTCCCGCTCCGAGGGCCGGAAGCCCGCGCGGCCCGCCTCGCCCGCCGGGTCCCGGCCCGGGACGGCACAGCGTGCCCTGGGGACACCCCAGACCCCGATGGGCTCAAGCCCCTCCGATCGGACATCAGACTCGGGGAGACGGCCGGGCGCGGGCCGGGGTTCAGGAAACCGGCCTGGCGGCGGCCAGGGC
>DASYXX010000538.1:0-4905 GCA_035934395.1 Streptosporangiaceae bacterium | reverse complement strand
GGAAGTCTGGAAGGCCCGCAAGCGGGATTAGGCTGCCCGGTGTGGCTGCGAAGCTCGTGGTGGTCGTGCGAACCGATCTCGGCATGGGGCGCGGCAAGCTCGCCGCTCAGGTGGCGCACGCCGCCGTGGTGGCGGCCCTGTCCGCCCAGGACCGCCCGGACTTCGGCACCTGGCTGGCGGAGGGGCAGCCGAAGGTCGTGCTGGGCGTGACCGACGGCGAGCAGCTGGGCGCGGTCGCGGCGGCGGCCGACGCGGCCGGCCTGCGGGTGCACGTCATCCGCGACGCCGGGCGGACGCAGCTGGCACCGGGCACGCCGACCTGCTGTGCCATCGGCCCCGCGCAGAACGAGCGCATCGACGCGGTCACCGGCGACCTGTCCCTGCTGTGAGCCGGCCGTGACCGCCACCTCACGTTCGGCCGGGCCGCGGCGTCTACGTGGTGTGACTGGTAAGCGGCCGTTCGAGGCGGTGGTGGCCGAGCACGGCGCGATGGTGCTGCGGGTGTGCCGGGCGGTGCTCGGCGGTGCCGACGCCGAGGACGCGTGGTCGGAGACGTTCCTGGCCGCGCTGAAGGCGTACCCGGAGCTGCCGGACGACGCGAACGTCGAGGCGTGGCTGGTGACGGTCGCGCACCGCAAGGCGATCGACGTGGTGCGGGCGGCGGCGCGGCGCGCGGTGCCGGTGGCCGAGGTGCCCGAGAACTCGTCCGCCCCGGGGGCGGACGGCCGGGACCTGGACCTGGCGGCGGCGGTCGCCGGGCTGCCACGGCGCCAGCGTGAGGCGGTGGCCTACCACTACCTGGGCGGGCTGCCGTACCAGGCTGTCGCCGACGTGATCGGCGGCACCGCGGAGGCGGCTCGCCGGGCGGCGGCCGACGGCATCGCCAAGCTCAGGAAGACCTACACGGCGGCCGCGATCGGAGAAGGAGAGGACCGATGATCGCTCATCACGAGACGGAGGCGCGGGACCTGATCGAGGCCCTGCCCGCCGTCACCGAGGCGGAGCTGCTCGCTCTGCGCGACCGGCTGGCCGACAGCGCGGCCGCGCAGGGCGTGCTGGACGTCGCCTACCGGACGCTGGACACGCCGGTCGGCTCGCTGCTGCTGGCGGCGACGGAGAAGGGCCTGGTGCGGGTGGCTTACGAGGTCCAGGGCCACGAGCGGGCGCTGGAATCACTGGCGGCCCTGGTGAGCCCGCGGATCCTGCACGCCCCGGCGCGGCTGGACGCCGCGTCCCGCGAGATCGACGAGTACTTCGCCGGCCGGCGCCGGACGTTTGACCTGCCGCTGGACTTCAGCCTGTCGCGCGGCTTCCGTGCCGCGGTGCTCAGCCGCCTGCCCGACATCGGCTACGGCCACACCGCCAGCTACGCGGACGTCGCGGCGGCGGCCGGCCGCCCGCGGGCCTTCCGCGCGGTGGGGACCGCGTGCGCGACCAACCCGCTGCCGGTGGTGGTGCCCTGCCACCGGGTGATCCGCTCCGACGGCTCGCTCAGCGGGTACGCGGGCGGACCAGCCGCCAAGCAGGCCCTGCTCACCCTGGAGGCAGCATGAGCGTCGTGCCGGAGGCGCGCAAATGAGCACAGCGGCCGAGCGCGTCGACGGGGCCGACTGGGAGCACATCACCGGCCAGCTCAGCGAGCATGGGTGCGCGCTGACGCCGCAGCTGATGACCCCGGCCGAGTGCGAGGCCGTCGCCAAGCTCTACGACAGCGGCGAGCTATTCCGGTCGACCATCGACATGGCCCGGTACCGCTTCGGCGAGGGCGAGTACCGGTACTTCAGGCGGCCGTTCCCGGAGCCGGTCGAGCCGCTGAAGCAGGCACTCTACCCGCGCCTGCTGCCGATCGCCCGCGACTGGCACGGAAAGCTCGGGCGCCCCGCGCCGTGGCCGGACACCCTCGATGAGTGGCTGGACATGTGTCACGCGGCCGGGCAGGTCAAGCCCACGCCGATCCTGCTGAAGTACGAGGAGAACGGCTGGAACGCGCTGCACCGTGACCTGTACGGGGAGCTGGTGTTCCCGCTGCAGGTCGTCATCAACCTGAGCAACCCGGGCGTCGACCACACGGGAGGCGAGTTCCTGCTGCTCGAGCAGCGGCCGAGGGCCCAGTCCCGCGGGACCGCGACGCTGATCCCGCAGGGCCACGGGCTGGTATTCACCACGCGCGACCGCCCGGTGCGGTCGCCGCGGGGCTGGTCGGCCGCGCCGGTACGGCACGGCGTTTCGGTGGTCCGCACCGGGCAGCGGTTCACCCTGGGGCTGGTGTTCCACGATGCGGCCTGAGGAGGCTCATCATGGGATGGGACGGAAAGGCAGGCGTCATGTCATCCTCGGCAGAAGAGCGCGCCATGCATCCTGGGCGCGAGCAGAGCATCGCCGAGGGGAAGGCGGCCCGGGTCCGCGCCCCGCGCACGTCGCAGAGGGACTTCGAGCCGGCCGCGTCGCGCGATCCGGTCGGCTTGCTGCTCGCTCAGGCGGAGTCCCGGATCCCGGAGCTGGTACCGGTGCGCCACGGCCGGATGCTCCTGTCGCCGTTTACGTTCTACCGGGGCGCCGCGCTGCCGATGGCGGCCGACCTGGCGGCCAGCCCCGCAACGGGTCTTCGCGTGCAGCTGTGCGGTGACGCGCACCTGTCCAACTTCGGCGCGTTCGGATCACCGGAACGGCGCGTGGTCTTCGACGTCAACGACTTTGACGAGACGCTGCCGGGGCCGTTCGAGTGGGACGTGAAGCGGCTGGTGGGGAGCCTCGTCGTGGCCGGGCGAGGGAACGGCGTCACCTCCGGCCAGGCCCGCCAGGTCGCGCTCGCCGCGGCAGCGGCCTACCGCGTGGCGATGCAGGAGTTCGCTGCCATGTCGACCATGGACGTCTGGTACGCCCGGCTCGATGTTGCGGACGCGATCACCCAGTTCAAGGCGCAGATGAAAAAAGGCGCGGTCAGGCGGTCGGAGTCGGCGCTCGCCCGGGCACGCGCCCGCGACAGCACGCAGGCCGTGGCCAAGCTGACCAGCGTGGCCGGCGGGCAGCGCGAGATCATCAGCGACCCGCCGCTGATCGTCCCGGTCGAGGAGCTCGCGCCCGAGCTGGATGTCGACACCAGCTACGCCGCTCTCCGCGCGCTGGTCAGCCAGTACGGCCGGACCCTGCCTCCGGATCGTCGGCACCTGCTCGAACGGTTCACGCTGACGCGCCTGGCCCGGAAGGTCGTCGGGGTGGGAAGCGTCGGTACCCAGGCCTGGATCTTGCTGATGGAGGCCAACGACGGCACGGGCTGGCTGTTGCTGCAGGCCAAGCAGGCCCAGCGATCGGTGCTGGCCGGATTCGCCGGGGAGAGCCAGTACGACAACCAGGGAGAGCGGGTCGTGTCCGGCCAGCGACTGATGCAGGCGTCCAGCGACATCTTCCTCGGCTGGCAAGAGGCGACCGCCCCCGGCGGCACGCGGACCGACTACTACGTGCGCCAGCTGAGGGACTGGAAGTACTCCGCGCCCATCGAGGAGATGGATCCCGCGACGATGGCGACGTACGGCCGCCTGTGCGGCTGGACGCTCGCCCGGGCGCACGCCCGCTCCGGTGACCGGATCGCGATTGACGCCTATCTCGGGTTTTCGGACAAGTTCGACCAGGCCGTGGCCGATTTCGGCGCGACGTACGCGGATCAGACCGAGCGCGACCACGCGGCGCTCGCCGAGGCGGTCGCGTCCGGGCGCGCGCAGGCCCGGCTGGACGTCTAACCTCCGAGAACGGACGTCTAGCCGCCGAGAAGCGGCCTGGGGTCGAACGTCGCCCGGATCCGGGCGATCTTGCCGTCGTCAATCGAAGAAGTCAAAGAGCTAGATCTTCTGCGTTGTAGAATCATCTGTTATGGAGTTGCATCAACTCGAGTACTTCGTCGCCGTGGCCGAGGAGGCCAGCTTCACCCGCGCCGCGGCCCGGGTGCACGTCGCTCAGCCCGGGGTGAGCGCACAGGTCCGCCGCCTGGAGGCCGAGCTAGGCCAGCAGCTGCTCGACCGGTCGAGCCGGTCGGTCCGGCTCACCGAGGTGGGAGCGGCCGTGCTCCCGTTTGCCCGCTCCGCGCTCCGCGCCGTGGCGAACGCCCGCCTCGCCGTGGATCAGCTCGCCGGCCTCGTGCGGGGTCAGGTAGCGGTCGGTATGGTCAGCGGGTGCTCGGTTCAGATCCTGCCCGAGCTGCTGGCGGAGTTTCGTCAGCGCTATCCCGGCGTGGGCATCGCCCTGTCCGAGGACGGCTCGGACCGCTTGGTCGAGTTCCTCCGTGACGGCCGTCTCGATCTCGCGCTGATCGGATCGGCGGGCGGCGCCATCCCCGGGCTCGAGACCGCGGTCGTCACCGATGAGGCGCTGGTCGCGGCCGTGAGCGCGGACGACCCGCTCGCGGCGCGCACCTCCGTCACGGTGGCAGACCTGCGAGACCTGCCGCTGGTCGCCCTGCCCCGGGGCACCGGCGTGCGCGGGGCGCTCGACGCCGCGTGCGCGGACGCCGGGTTCGAGCCGCGGATCGTGCTCGAGGCGAGCGCCCTCCCTATGGTGGCGCGGCTGGCCGGCATGGGCCTCGGGGTGGCCGTCATCCCGGCCTCGGCCCCGGCATCGCTGAATATCCCGCTGCACGTCCTGCCGATCGAGCGTCCTCGCCTGCGGTCCCGCCTCGAGCTCGCCTGGAACCCGGCCGCGCCGGCGAGCCCGGCCGCCCGGGTGCTCGTCGAGCACGCCCGCGCCTTCCTGCAGCGAGACCCGGCCGCCTTGTACCGCGAGGAAACACGCGCCGCCGGCCTCGAGTCTTCACCGTGCCGCGCCGCCCGCCCGTTTTGCGGGTCTTGACCCGTATTTGCTGCGCCGCGGACTCCCCGTCGGAGTGTGGTCGATGGGCCATCCACCACCCTCTCT
>DASYXX010000532.1:0-3372 GCA_035934395.1 Streptosporangiaceae bacterium | reverse complement strand
GGCGACCCAGGTGACGGGGAGGGTGGGCGCCCCGGAATCGATGTTGCGAACCGTATCCACCAGCCGGGTGCTGAGCACCGCCAGCGCGGCGACCGCGACGTCGGCGCAGATCAGCGCCGGACTGCGGCCGCGCGGCCTGGCGTAGGCGGCCACGGTGACCGCGGTCCACGCGGCCATGACCGCGAGCACGGCCAGCCCGCCGGCCGGGCCGCCCGCGACCGCGCAGGCCAGGACCGGCGCGGCGACCCAGGTCGCGGGGAGGGTGGGCGCCCCGGCGTCGATGCGGCCAACGGTATCCACCAGCCGGGTGCTGAGCAGCACCAGCACCGCGACCGCGACGTCGGCGGAGATCAGCGCCGGACTCCGGCCGCGCGGCCCGGCGTAGGCGGCCGCGGTGACCGCGGTCCACGCGGCCATGACCGCGAGCACCGCCAGCCCGGCGTCGGGATGCGCGTAGAGGTGGTGATAACGGAAGATCAGCACCGCGGCGTAGGCGAGCGTGAGAATGCGGAAGATGGCGACCGCCCGCCACATCTGCCCGGCCATGAGGGGAACCTACGCCAGCCCGGCCAGTTCCGGCTGTGTTATCAAACCGGGGCCCTCCGCAGGCCCGGGCGCTGCCGTCATAGTGACCAGACGAGCACCACGGGGATCATGACGACCATGAGCCCCCAGCAGAGCAGCAGGACGACCGTGGTGAGGATGCTGCCCTGGCGGGTGGACCAGGGTCCGTCCGGGCGCCAGAACGGGAACCGGAGGCTGGCCAGGCGGGTCTCGAGAAACGGCAGCCGCCGGTAGGAATCCAGCCTGCTCAGGCGGTGTCGCCTGAGCATCGCCCGCTTGCTGCGGTAGAGGACCGCGGACGGGTAGCGCTTGCGCAGCAAGGCGGCGCGGCCGCTCGGGATGCGGCCCGACACCCAGATCGCCTCGATGCGCGCGTGCTGCGCGCGCAGGCCGAGCGTTCCCGGCACCACCCGGCCCCAGCAGGCGACGACGGCGAGCAGGTGCTTGGCCGCGCGGTGCTGGGACGCGGCCTCGCGCGTGCCGTAAGCCCAGAACCCGCATCCGCAGCCGGGCGCGGCCGGCGTGTGGTCGCGGAGGTCACAGCGCGCGGCATTGGCCCCGTCGACCCAGGCCACGTCCGTGTACGCCACCGGCCGCAGCGACCCGTCCGAGGACAGCTGGAACGTGCGCAGCGCCCGGATCTCGCCCACCCGCAGATCGGGTACCACCCGATCGGGCCCGTCGAAGGGCTTCGCCGTCATGACCTACGCCGGGACGGGCTCGGACTCCGGGACGGGAGCTGGGTCAGCATGCCTGGGCTCACGCTCCGCCGCGCTGGGCTCGTACTCCGCCGGGACGGGCTGCTCTACCGGCAACACGTCGATCTCCGGCGCCTCCTTGCCGATGTTCCCCACGACCAGCCCCTTGCCACCCGCGGCCGTCGTTCGCCGCATTTCACCGTCGTTCGCCGCATTTCATAGTGCCAAACTAGGCGTCAGGGCGGCAACGCCCTTGGTGGCGAACGACTCGCTGATCGGCGCGGGTTCCTGCTCGGCCGGGACGGGCTGCCCGGCCGACAGCGGTTCGACTGCCGGCGCCTCCTGGCCGACTCTCGGCACAGCCCCGCCCCTCCCGTTATGTACCTTTCATACTTTAGATCGGAATGGGGCGGTAACGCTACCGGGGGCGGCGCAGCCGCACCGCGTCCAGCGCTGGGGCGGGCATCGGGTCGCCGTCGTAGTCGGCCACCGCCGCGAACCGGCCCTCCCGCCAGTCGGCCACCGCGGCCTCGATTTCCTCGGGGGTGCGCGCCACGAAGTTCCACCACATCAGCAGCCGCTCGCCGAGCGGTACGCCGCCCAGCAGCAGTAGCCGGCTCCCCGCGGGGGCAAGGACGGGCACCTGATCCCGTCCGGCGGGCAGGTACAGCAGCTGCCCGGGCCGCAGCGCGGTGCCTGTCACCTCGGCCGATCCGGTGGCCACGAAGACCACATGCTCGTGCGCGGCCGCGACCGGGATGCGCGCCGAGCTGTCGCGGGAGGCCGCGATCTCGGCGCCGACGATCTCGGAGAAGGTCAGCGCCGGGGACCGCGCGCCGCCGAGCGACCCGACGAAGACGGTGACTGCTAGGCCGTCGAGGCCCACGCGGGGGAGCTCCGCGTGGTGGGAGAACGTCGGCTCGGTGTGGCGCGAGGCGTCGGGCAGCGCCACCCAGAGCTGGACCCCGTGCAGCGACCGATCATGCTCGGCCGGCGACTCCTCGGCGTGCGCGATGCCGCGTCCCGCCGTCATCAGGTTCAGCTGCCCGGGGCGGATCATCTGCTCGCTGCCGAGGCTGTCCCGGTGCAGCACGTTGCCGGAGATCAGCCACGTGACGGTCTGCAGCCCGATATGGGGGTGCGGCGGGACCTGCATCCCGGCCACGCCGTCCACGGACATCGGCCCGTAATGATCGACGAAGCACCACGCGCCGACGCTGCGGCGCAACCGGAGCGGCAGGAGCCTGCGCACGGCCACGCCCCCGACGCGTGCTTCCCGCGCGTCGGTCAGTTCGAGTCCGTCAGCCGCGGCGGGCGTCTGCGCTACGTCAAGCTCCGCATCGACCGTGCTCACAGCCGGTTTCCTCCCGCGCCATCCGCCATGCTGAGACGACAGATACCGACGATAGCCGGGAGGCTGGCGTATGGCGACGGCGCACGAGAACCTGGACGAACTGAGAGCGGCGGGCCGCAAGCTCCGCGACTCGATTCCCGCTGTCTACTCGGGCTACGCCAGGCTGTCAGCCGCGGCGATGGGTGACGGTGAGCTGTCGGCCAAGGTGAAGGAGCTCATCGCCCTGGCCATCGCCGTGACCAGGGAATGCGACGGCTGCGTCCACGCCCATGCCCGCGGCGCCGCGCGTCAGGGCGCCACCGCCCAGGAGGTCGCCGAGGCGCTCGGCGTGGCGATCCTCATGAACGGCGGCCCCGGCACGGTCTGGGGGCCCAGGGCCTACGAGTCGTTTCAGGAGTTCGCCGCCGAGGGAGAGGCAAACCGCTGACGCGGTGGAACGCCCCATCGGCCGGACCGCTTCGGATGCCTCTCGCAAATGGCTCTGTGATCGTCGAAAAATTCGTCTATGAGTTCCCTACGATCCTCAAAGTGTCAGACCCTCCTGATACCTTCGAATTAAGAATCGAGTTCCGGCCAAAACCAGCCGCCGCCGCTGAAGGAGGCCCCCCCGACTATGTGTCTGCCCGGCCAGCCGCCCGTCCCGCCCGTGACCGCGGGCGAGGCGCTGTCGGCGATCAGCGCCGGGCTGGACTTTCTCAACGCCGCCGACGTGGCGTCGCTGACCACCGCCGAGCAGGCCGGCTGCCTGCGCGCGCT
>DASYXX010000526.1:0-11448 GCA_035934395.1 Streptosporangiaceae bacterium | reverse complement strand
TCCGGCCCGGGCGCCGCACGACGGCCGAGACCGTGACGCTCGCCGATGCCCTGCACCGCGTCCCGGTGGCGCCGGTCGCCGCGCCGCACGCGCTGCCCGGTTTCGCGCGGTCGACCGTGGACGGCTACGCCGTGCGGGCGGCCGACACCTACGGGGTCTCCGACGGGCTGCCCGGCTACCTCGACGTGGTCGGCGCGGTGCGGATGGGCGCCGCGCCCGACGTCACCGTCGGCCCGGGGACCGTAGCAAGCATGCCCACCGGCGGCGTGCTGCCGCCGGGCGCCGATGCGGTGATCATGGTCGAGTACACCCAGGAGGCCGTGGCCGGGACCATCGAGGTCGTCCGGCCCGTCGCCCCGGGCGACGGCGTCGTCCGGGCCGACGAGGACGCCGCGCCCGGGGCCGAGCTCGTGCCCGCCGGCCGCCCGCTGCGCGCCCAGGACCTGGGCATGCTGGCGGCCGCCGGGGTTACCCGCGTGGCGGTCCACGCCCGCCCCCGAGTCACGGTGTTCTCCACCGGCGACGAGGTGGTGCCGCCGGACACCGCGACGCTGCGCCCCGGGCAGGTGCGCGACGCGACGGCGGTCGCGCTCGCCGCGATGATCAAACAGGCCGGCGGGGAGCCCCGGCCGGGCGGCATCGTGCCCGACGATCCCGCAGCGCTCGAGGCCAGCCTGCGCGCCGCGCTCGGCACCAGCGACATGATCGTGATCTCGGCCGGCTCGTCGGTCGGGGCGCGCGACGAGACCGCGGCCGCGGTGGCCCGCCTCGGCCCGCCGGGCATCTGGTGCCACGGCCTGGCGATCCGGCCGGGCAAGCCCACGCTGCTCGCCGAGTGCGGCGGCTTGCCGGTCATCGGCCTGCCGGGCAACCCCCGCTCGGCGCTCGTGGTGTTCCGGCTGATCGGGGTGCCGCTGGTGCGCCGGGTCGGCGGGTGCGCCACGCCGCCGGCCGAGCCGGTCGTCCGCGCGCGGCTGGGGCGCGACGTGGCCTCCGCCGCCGGGCGCCTCGACGTGGTCCAGGTCCGCGTGGCCGCCGGCGTGGCGACCCCGGTTTTCGGGCTCTCGGCGCTGCTGTCCGTGCTCACCGCGGCCGACGGGTACGTGACCGTGCCCGAGGAGGCGACGGGCCTGGACGCCGGGACCGAGATCGACGTCACCCTGTACGGCTGACGCCCCGCAACGTTATGGATATTAATCTTGAGCACCGTCATGAGTGATAGCCCGTTCATCCGCGACGTGCCCGCCGCCCGCGCCCTCGAGGCCTGGCGGGAGGCCCGCGAGGCCGGAGGATGCCCGGCCCGGCTGCTGGCGGAGCGGGTCGCGCTCGAGGACGCCGCGGGCCTGGTCACCGCCGAGCCGGTGTGGGCCACCCGGTCCTCGCCGCCCTTCGACGCCGCGGGCATGGACGGGATCGCCGTGCGCGCGGCCGACACGCTGGGCGCCAGCGAGACCAGCCCGGTCTATCTGCAGCCGGAAGCCTTCGACGTCGTGGACACCGGCGACCCGATGCCCGACGGGCGCGACGCGGTCGTCATGCGGGAGCACGTGCACTACGTCGGCGGCACTGCCCCGGGCACTGTCGAGCTGCGCGCGGCCGTGCCGCCCTACCAGCACGTGCGCTCGATCGGCGAGGACGTGAGCACCGCCGAGCTGCTGCTGCCCGAGGGCCACCGGCTGCGGGCCGTCGACCTCGCCGCCGCGGCCGCCGCGGGCGCTACCGACCTGCTGGTCCGGCGCCGTCCCGTCGTCGCCGTCCTGCCCACCGGGGACGAGGTACGGCCGGTCGGCACGCCGACCGGCCCGGGGGAGATCCTCGACACCAACTCGCTGATGCTGGCCGCCCAGGCCCGGGAGGCCGGCGCCGTGGCGCGCCGCCTGCCGATCGAGCCCGACGACCCGGTCGGCCTGGCCAAGGCCGCCGGCGCCGCGGTCGGCGACTGCGACCTGCTCATCATCGTCGCGGGCTCCAGCGCGGGCCGTGATGACTACACCGCCAGGGTGGTCGCGGAGCTGGGCACCCTGGCCGTGCACGGCGTGGCCGTGCGGCCCGGCCACCCGGTGGTGCTGGGCGTCGTCGACGGAACGCCCGTGCTCGGGGCCCCGGGTTACCCGGTGTCCGCCGCGCTGACCTTCGACATCTTCGCCGAGCCGCTGCTGGCCGAGCTGGCGGGCACCGTGCCGCGCCGCCGCCAGCGGGCCCGGGCCCGGCTGGCGCGCAAGCTCGCTTCGCCGCTCGGCATGGACGACTGGGTGCGGGTGCGTCTCGGGGAGGTGGGCGGCACGATGGTCGCCACGCCGCTGCCCCGCGGCGCCGGCGTGCTCACCTCGCTGGTCCGCGCCGACGGGCTGCTGGTCGTCCCGGCCGGGCAGGAAGGTCACCACCCGGGCGACGAGGTCGACGTCGAGCTGCTGCGCGGCCTGGACGAGATCTCCCGCACGATCGTCGCCATCGGCTCGCATGACCTCGTCCTCGACCTGGCCGCCTCCGCGCTGCGCGCCGACGATCCGGGGGTCACGCTCGCGTCGTCGAACGTCGGCTCCCTCGGCGGGCTGGTCGCCCTGCGCGACGGGCTCTGCCACGTGGCCGGGTCGCACCTGTTGGACCCGGCCACCGGGGAGTACACCCTGCCGTACGTCGACCGGATCCTCGCCGGCCGCGACGTCCGCGTGGTCCGCCTGGTGCACCGCGACCAGGGGCTGATCGTCGCGCCAGGCAACCCGCTCGGCCTGACGGGCATCGGCGACCTGGCCCGCCCCGGCGTGCGCTACGTCAACCGGCAGCGCGGGGCCGGCACCCGGGTGCTGCTCGACGACGAGCTGCGGACGCGCGGGATCAGCCCGGACGTGATCGAGGGCTACGCGCGCGAGGAGCCCACCCACCTGGCCGTGGCGGCGGCGGTGGCCGCAGGGCGCGGCGACGCCGGGCTGGGGATCATGGCGGCCGCGCGAGCCTTCGGCCTCGGCTTCCTGCCGGTCACCCGCGAGCCCTATGACCTGGTGGTCGCGGCGCAGGAGGCGGAAGGCCCGCGGCTGGCCCCGCTGTGGGCGCTGCTGCGGTCCGCCAGGTTCCGGGCCGCCGTGGCGGAGCTCGGCGGTTACGCGACCGCGGAGATGGGCCGGCGGGTCAGGTAGGCCCGCGGAGCCTTGCCCGCGCGGCCGTGCTGCCTGCTCGCCTGCGCGGCGCTCTTGAGGCGCTCCGGCTCGCTTGTGCCTCCCGCGCGCCTCACTGCTCACCGGGCTCGGCGCCGGCCCCTCCGGGCCGGCCCAGCCAGGCGCGGGCCGCCGCGCCGGCCGCGAACCCGAACATCACGAGGCCGCCCAGCACGAACAGGTTCCAGCTGATCAGCTGGAGGCCACGCAGGTCGTATTTCAGGTGCTGCGGATGCGGGCCGATGAAGAACCCGAGCAGGCCGTGCGGGACGAACGCGAGCCGGCCCGTCCAGCGGTACGGCCAGCCGCCGTACACCGCCACGACGGCGCCGGCCAGCGCGAGGTACGCCCACCGGGCCGCACCGCGGGCGCGCGCCGCCGCGTCGGCGAGCAGCGCCAGGACCGGCACGATCCAGACCCAGTGATGATCCCAGCTGATCGGCGAGACGAGCAGCCCGGTCAGCGCGCAGGTCACCCAGCCCGCGACCGGGCGCCCGCGGCGGTGCAGCAGCGCGGCGGCGGCCAGTCCGACGATCCCGACGACCACCGAGATCCCCAGCCACACCGGCGTCGCGGCCCGGGCGCCGCCCGCCAGCCGGGTCAGCATCGCGTACAGCGACTGATTGAGCAGCGACCCGACGTCCCCGACGTTGCCCGCGTGCAGGAAGTACCCGGTCAGCCACCACTTCGACGACGCGTGCGGCAGGAACACGAAGCCGATGACCGCGGAGGCGGCGAACGCGGCCGAGGCGACCAGTGCCTGCCGCAGCTTCCCGGCGAGCACGAGATACGGGATGAAGATCAGCGGCACCAGCTTGATCCCCGCCGCCACGCCCACGCCCGCGCCCTTCCACCATCTCCCGTCGCTCTGGCACAGGTCCCAGGCGATGAGCGCCGTGAGCAGCAGCTCTATCTGCCCGAGGTGCAGGGCTCGCAGCACCGGCTCGGTCCACAGCGCCACCGCGGCCACGGCGAGCGTCAGCACGGCCCGGTCCCGGCCGCGCCGGCCGAGCCCGCCGAGCGTCAGCCAGGCGATGGCCGGGACCGCGGCGAGGCTGACCGCGGTCATCAGCCATTTGAGCACCGCCCAGGGCAGCAGCGAGCCGAGGGCGAACACCAGGGCGGCAAAAGGCGTGTAGGTGAACTTGATCCCGGGCTTCAGTTGCCAGGTGTACAGCCGGGCCGGGAAGTTTCGCGCGATCAGGCCCGCGTGGTTGTAGACGTTGAGGTCATACCAGGCCAGCAGCCGCCCGGGGTGCACGGCGAGGTCGGCCACGTAGGCAGCCATCGCGAGCGCGAAGACCGCGGCCGCCACGGGCAGGGCCCAGCTGCGCAGCCGGGACACCGGCCCGGCGCCGCTAGCCCGGGCCAGACCCGCCCCGACCAGTACCATGCTGACTCGTTCCTCTCCCGCCCGCACCACCCGGCCGCCCGCGCCACCCGGCCGCCCGTCCGCCCCTGCGGTACCTGATGCCCGCACGGGGCAGTGCGCGACCGCCTGCCGACCGCAGCTTTTTACCGATGGCGAACATACCGGCGCAATGCCGACCCGCGGGTCAAACACGGGTCAGGTTCTTTCCACCAAGTCGTCAGTGGCGGGGCCAGCCGCCCTGCCCTGGGTGCGGCAGATCGTGCTCGTCCGCCTGAACTGTACCCCGGCCGGTCTTGCGGCGCAGGCAGGCGGCATGGTGGCATGCCATCACGAGAGGTGCGACCCGGAGGAAAACTTCATCGGCGCGGAGCGGCGGAACCCACGCCGACCTGAGGACGGAGGAGGACCGTGACCGAAGAGATCCTGGAGCAGCGAGCGCAGATGGAGCGTGCGGCCGGGACCGATGAGGGCCAGACCCTCTGCGATGAGCTCGCCGCCACGGTGCGGCGATTTGGTGGCGAGCCCGCGTACTCCGACCGGGAGGGCGGCGGGCCCTGGCAGACCATTTCCTGGGCGCAGGCACGGCAGCTGGCGCTCGAGCTCGCCGCCGGGTTCATCGAGCTCGGCCTGCAGCCCGGGGAGCGGGTCGCGCTCATGCTGCCGAACCGGACCGAGCACGTGCAGGCCGACCTCGGGGTGATGCACGCCGGGGGAGTGCCGGTCACGGTCTACGCGACCCTGGCCGCCGACCAGATCGGCTACGTGGCCGGGGACTGCGACGCCAGGATCGCCGTGCTCGACGGCGAGTCGCAGCTGGCGCGCTGGCAGCCGGCGCTGGCCAGTCTGCCCGGCCTGAAGAAGATCATCGTACGGGACCAGGCGGCCTGCCCCGCCGGCGACATGTACATGACCTGGGCGGACTTCGCCGCGCTGGGCCGCGAGCGGCTCGCCGCCGCGCCCGATGCGGTCGCCGGCCGGGTGGCGGCCATCCGGCCTGACGACCCCGCGACCCTGCTCTACACCTCGGGCACCACCGGGAACCCGAAGGGCGTCATCGTCACCCACCGCAGCGTGCTCTACGAGCTCGCCACCGCGACGGCCACGGGCTTCATGACGGACGGCGTCCGCTGGGTGTCCTACCTGCCGCTGGCGCACATCGCCGAGCGGATGCTCAGCATCTACGGGCCAATGCACAACGCCTCGCACGTCTACTTCTGCCATAACGCGGCCACGGACCTGGTGGCCACGCTCGGCGCGGTGCAGCCGACGGCGTTCTTCGGCGTGCCCCGGGTCTGGGAGAAGGTCCAGGCGGGCATCCAGGCGCTGCTGGCGGCCGAGCAGGACCCGGCCCGGCGGGCCGCGGTCGACGCGGCCATGGCGACCGGCCGCCGGTACGTGCAGAGCCGCGAGTTCGGCAATACCACCCCCGGTGAGCTGGCCGAGGAGTACCGCCGCGCCGACGAGGCCGTGCTGCGGCCGATCCGCTCCCTGCTCGGACTCGGCGAGGCGACCATAGTGTCGAGCGGCGCGGCGCCGATGCCGCCCGAGACCGGCTCCTTCTTCGCCGGGCTCGGCATGGCGATCCTCGACGTCTACGGGATGACCGAGACGGCCGGGGCGTTCACCACCAACCGGCCGGACGCGTTCCGTCTCGGTACGGTCGGGCGCCCGCTGCCGGGCGTGGAGGTCAGGATCGCCGAGGACGGCGAGATCCTGACTCGCGGGCCGCTGAACACCCCCGGGTACCTCAACCTGCCCGAGCGCACCGCCGAGCTGGTCGACGAGGACGGCTGGCTGCACACCGGCGACATCGGCTCCCTGGACGCCGACGGCTTCCTGTCCGTCGTCGACCGCAAGAAAGAGCTGATCATCACCTCGGGCGGGGAGAACATCTCGCCGGCCGCGATCGAGAGCCTGCTGGTCGCGCACCCGCTGATCGGCCAGGCACTGAGCTACGGCGACGGGAGGCCGTACGTGGTGGCGCTGCTGACCCTGGACGGCGACGTGGCCCCGGCGTGGGCCAGGGCCCGCGGCGTCGAGGCGTCCTCGCTCGCCGAGCTGGCCGAGGACCCCGTTGTCCTGGCGGCGGTCCGGGAGGCGGTCGAGGCGGCGAACCAGCGGCTGGCCCGCGTTCAGCAGGTCAAGACGTGGCGGCTGCTGCCGGTCGAGTGGACCGCGGAGAGCGAGGAGCTCACGCCCACCCTGAAGCTCAAGCGCCGGGTGGTGCACGCCAAGTACGCCGACGTCATCGACACCCTCTACGCGGGCGAGGCGAGCTAGGCGTTACGGCCTGAAGATCAGGCAGCTGCTGGTCGCGAACGCGTACAGCTTGCCGGCGGCGTCCGTGAGGCTGGCCTGGGCCAGCGCGGTGCGGGAGCCGAGATGGACGACGTTGCCCTCACATCGCAGCGGGCCGGTGGCGACGGTGACGCCGCGCAGGAACTTGACCGTCAGGTCCTGCGACGTGTAGTAGGCGCCTGCTGGCAGCATGCTGTGCACGGCGCACCCGCAGGCCGAGTCGCACATCGTGGCGCACACTCCGCCGTGCACCGACCCGATCGGGTTGTAGTGAAACTCGGCCGGCCTGAACTCGAAGACCGCTCGGCCCGGCTCGATGGCGATCACGCTGAAGCCGAGCGTGCCGGCGATCGGCGGGGGCGGCAGCGTGCCGTCGGCGATCGCCCGGAAGAAGTCGAGGCCGGCCAGCGTCCGCGCGGCCTCTCCGGATATGGCGGGGTCCTCCCACCGGTGGCAGCGCTCCCGGCGGTCGTCGGGCCGGTGCTCATCCGGCCGGACGTCAGGCCGCCCTGAACGCTGCGGCACGGGAACTGTCCTCTCTCTCCCGCCCGCCCTCCGCTTCCCGCCCGCCCTCCGCTTCCTGCCCGCCCCTTCCTTCCTGCCGGTGCCCCGCCGGGGCCGCGCCCTGCAGCGGCACCCGGACGGTCACCGAGCCCCCGCCGAACTCGTACCCTGCGCTCGGGAACCCGCGGGCGATCATCGCGAGCATCCGCCGGTTCTCCGGCAGGACCTCCATGACGAGCCCGCTCACGCCGCGGGCGGCGGCGCGCGCGATGACCTGGCTGAGCAGCTGCGAGCCGAGGCCGCGGCCCTGCCAGCGATCGGCCACCACCAGGCCGACATCGGCCACCGGGCGGCGGCCGTCGGGCCCGGCGACGTCCGAGGCCATCACGTGACCGACGATCACGCCGTCCGCGGTCGCGACGAGCGCGTCCGTGCCGGAACCCGCACCGCACATGCCGCGCAGCACGGCCGAGGTCGGCGGCGCGACCGGGGAGAAGAACCTGAGGAACCGGGAACGCAGCGTCAGGCCCATGACGAACGACTTCATCGCCTCATGGTCCGCCGCGGACGCGGCGCGGATCTCGACGGCACCGCCACGCTCCGCCGGCGCTGGAGCCCGCGAAGCTTCCCCGCGCGAAGCCAACTGAGTTCGGATCACAGACCCAGCCTGCCTCGTCGTTGCTAAGTCTGTCAACTAGATTTAGCTTGGGAGCATGAGCCGTCCCTGGATCCTTGACTACGACACCGAGAACTGCACGATCGGGGCCGCCCTGGCCATCGTGGGCGAGAAGTGGACGTTCCTGGTGCTCAGGGAGGCGTTCAACGGCGTGCGCCGCTTCGACGACATCCGGCGCCGCACCGGGGCGCCCCGGCAGGTCCTCAGCGACCGGCTGTCCGGGCTGGTGGACCAGGACCTGCTGCGCAAGGTGCCCTACCGCGAGGCGGGCCAGCGGGCGCGCAGCGAGTACCGGCTCACCGAGAAGGGCCTCGCGCTGTTTCCGCTGATCGTCGCCCTGCTGGAGTGGGGCAACACGTACGCCGTCAGCCCGGAAGGTCCCCTGGTCGAGCTGACCCACCGGGACTGCGGCGCGCCCGTGGAGCTGCAGCTCCACTGCACGGAAGGCCACTACGTCGCCTCGGCCCGCGAGGTCACCCCGGTCCCCGGCCCCGGCGCCCGCATGATCGCCTAGCGAGCGGCCGCCGGGGCACCTGGTAGACGCTGGCCGGGCGGATTGCGTTCACGAGCGCCCGGCCGGCGAGATTCAGAGCGAGCCGGGGTCCCCTGACGGCGAGCGCGGGAAGTGGCTCGTCGTGGTCGGGTACTCCTCCTGCGTGGTCGTGGCCTGCTCCGCGGCCGAGTACTGGCTCCCGGCCACCGGGAACTCGCCGGTCGTGGCCGGCTCGGCGAGGTTTTCCTCGGCGGCCGGGTACGCCGCCGCGCCGGCTCCGAGCGACAGCCCGGCTTCCTCATCGGCCAGCGCCGCGTCCCTGACGCTCACCACGGAGAACCGGCCCAGCGCCAGCGCCGCGAGGAACACGATCAGCATCCCGGTGCCGGTGAAGAAGCCGAGCGACTCGAGAAACACCCTCGTCGCGGAGCTGAGCGACCCGACCGCGCCGGTCAGCGGCTTTCCCGGGCTGATCGAGCCGCTCTTGACCGCCAGCGCGATGATCGGGCCGCCGAGGATGAACCAGCCTCCGCCCAGCGCGGCCAGCAGCGCGCCGAGCACGCCGACCGCCCGGTGTGAGGCCAGGACAGCCAGCAGCCCGCCGATCAGCGCCGCCGCGCCGGGCACGATCGACAGGTACAGCCGTCCCGACGTGTAGTGCCAGGCCGTGTCCGGCGTGTAGGCGTAGTGGAAGTACGGGCCGACGAACGGGATAAGGCCGCCCCAGGCGCCCAGGATGATCAGCAGCACACCGGCCACGCTGCCGCGACTGCGCGGAATTCGTGTCACGCTAGCCATTAGCGCTCACTCCCTCCGTAATCGGAGGATTAAGACTTTCACATGTTGGGTACCCAGCGGGCGGCCCCCTAAGCAAAGGGCTGGTAAACGCGCGAATACGACGCCCCAAGCAGATGCTGACCTGCAGCGGGTGCCAGGTATGGTCACGCTCGTGGACTCGCGCAGGCTAGATCCGCTTCCCGAGCGCCCTTGACCATGCAGGTCATCGCGACTGCCGGGCACGCGGGGCACGGCAAGTCCACCCTGGTGCGGGCGCTCACCGGGATGGATCCCCACCCCGCCGCGCCGCAGCGCCCCTCCGGCGTGGCCGCCGACCTGGGGCTCGCGTGGATGACCCTGCCGTCAGGCGAGCGGCTGGCGCTCGTCGACGTGCCCGGGCAGGAGCGCCTGGTCCCGACGATGCTCGCCGGCGTCGGATCGGTCCCCGCCGTTCTCTTCGTGGTGGCCGCTGACCAGGGCTGGGAGCCGCAGTCGGCGGAGCACCTCGCGCTGCTCGACGCCCTGGGGATCCGCCGCGGCCTGCTGGCCGTCACCCGCGCCGATCTCGCCGATCCGGGCCCCGTGCTGGCGCAGGCCGCCGGGCGGATCGCTGCCTCCAGCCTGGGCGAGCTGGAGGCGGTCGGGGTGAGCGCGGTCACCGGCCACGGCCTGCCCGATCTGTCAGCCGCGCTCGCCCGCCTGGCCGGCGGCCTGCCGGTCCCGGACGCCGGCGCGCCGGTGCGGGTCTGGGCGGACGGGACGTACCCGGCCGCCAAGAGCAGCCCAGCGGTGACCGGCACGCTGCCCGTGGGCACGGTGCGGCAGGGCGACGAGCTCGTCATCTCTCCGTCGATGCGGCCGGTACGTGTCCTGGGCATCCGGTCGCTGGGCGAGCCAGCGGGCGAGCTGGCCGGGCCGGCCAGGGCCGCGTTCAGCCTGGGCGGCATCGGCCACGAGCAGCTCCGCGAGGGCATGGCGCTGGTGCACCCGGGCCGCTGGACGCTGACCGACGTCATCGACGTCAGGCTCGCCGGGCCCGGCCCGGTATGCGAGCCGGACGCGGCGCGCCTGCCGCGCGCGCTGACGCTGCACGTCGGTGCCGCGCGTCTGGTGGCCCGGGTGCGGCAGCTGGGCAGCACGACGGCCAGGCTCGCGCTGCGCGAGCCGATACCCCTGCACGTGGGCGAGCGTGTGCTGCTGCGCGATCCGGCGGCGGGCGGAGGGCAGGCGGGCTGGCCGTCCGTGCTCGGCGCGGTCGTGCTCGACGTGGCCCCCCCGCCGCTGACCCGCCGCGGAGCCGGCGCCTCGGCCGCACGGGAGCTGGCACCCTGGCCGGACCGGCCGACCGCTGCTGACCTGCTGCGGCGGCACGGCCTGCTGCGGGCGAGCGCCCTGCTGGCCATGGGCATCAGCGAGCATCCGGAGCCGGTGTGCGGCGAATGGCTCGCGGACCCGGGGCACTGGGCGGATCTGTCCCGCCGCCTGGGCGACGCGGTCGCCGCGCAGGCAGGCCGGGAGCCGCTCGCGCCGGGCCTGTCGCTCGACTCGGCTCGCGCGGTCCTCGGCCTGCCCGATCGCCGCCTGGTCGAGGCCCTGGTCCGACCGCCGCTGCGGATCCGCGACGGCGTGGTCCAGATGATCGAGCCATCCGGAAGCACCGCCACGGCCGCGCTTCCGGCCGCGCTCACCGCCGCGGTGCAGGTGCTCCTGGCCGACCTGGCCACCGCGCCCTTCGCCTCGCCCGACGCAGGCCGCCTCCGCCAGCTCGGCCTCGACGTCCGGGCGATCGCCGCAGCCGAGCGCGCCGGCCTGCTGCTGCGGATCAGCGATCAGATCGTCCTGGCGCCCGGAGCCGACGCGGAGGCCGGCCGCGTCCTGGCCGACCTTCCGCAGCCGTTCACGGCCGCCCAGGCCAGGCAGGCACTGCACACCACGCGCCGCGTGGCGATACCGCTACTGGAGTTCCTGGACCGCGCCGGCATCACGGAGCGGCTTCCCGATGACCGCCGCCAAATGCGCGGTGCTGACCCGGGGGGACGACCCCCCCAGACGCCCGGGCCGACTGACCTGGGGGACGACCCCCCAGACCCCCCGGCCGGCTGACCCGGGGGGACGACCCCCCGGACCCCCCCGCCGGCTGACCCGGGGGAGCTCCCGCCGCAGACCATCAGCCAGC
>DASYXX010000509.1:0-2445 GCA_035934395.1 Streptosporangiaceae bacterium | reverse complement strand
TCCAGGCTGCCGCCGTTGCGGTACGGGGGTTGCGAAAGTGCCGCGCGGAGGCCGAACGGCGCGACGATGGCGGGCCGCTCGCCGCTGGTGATCCAGCGGGCCAGCGCCGCGCCGGTCGCCGGGCCCATCAGGATGCCGGTGCGGTAGTGCCCGCTGGTGAACCAGGCGTTGCTGAGGCCGGGAACGCGGTCCACGACCGGAAGCCCGTCGGGATGGTGCGGGCGCCAGCAGCGCCACTGGTGGGTGAGGCGGAGGCCAGCCAGCGACGGGAGCGCATCGGTCAGCTCGGCCAGCAGACGGCCGGTGACCTCGGCGCGCATGTCCGGCGTGGCGTCGCCGGTGTCGAGCGTCCCGCCGGCGAGCAGGCGGCGGTCCTCGAGCTGCGTGGCCAGCGACGCCACCATGCCCGGCAGGGTCAGCGGGACCGGCTCGGTGACGACCAGATGGCCCTTGACGGAGTCCGCAGGGAGCCGCAGGCCGAGACCGTCGAGCTGCGGCGGCAGGCCGGTGGCGAACACGACCGCCCCGGGACTGATGACCCCGGCCGAGGTAGAGACGGCGAGCAGCCGGTCGCCGCGGGTCGTGATCGCCGTGGCCGCGCAGTCGGTCGCGATCTGGGGGATCGTGGCCGCGAGACGGCTCAGCGCGCGCAGCGGGTTGACCCGGCCCTGATGCGGGATGCGCACCGCCGAGACCGCGGGGGTCAGGCCCGGCACGAGTCGCTGCACCTGCGCGGCGTCGAGCCATTCCGCCGCGGGCGGCGGGTCGGCCACGAAGCCCTCCGGGTGCGGGGCCAGCCCGAACCAGTCGAGGTCGAGGAACCCCACGCCTCCCGGGACCGTGGCCTCGAGCTCCCGCCACCGCGCGAGGCTGGCCCGGCCCAGCTCGACCAGCGCCGCCGGGTCGCTGCCCTGATGCGCCTCGGGCACCAGCAGGCCCGCCGCACCGCCCGTGGCCCCCGACCCCAGGCGGCCGGCCTCGACGAGCACCACCGAGCCGGCGCCCGCGTCCCGGCAGGCCACGGCGGCCGACACCCCGAGTATCCCGCCGCCGACCACCAGCACGTCCGGGCGCCGCTCGAGCGTGTCCGGCAGGCCCCGGCCGAGCACCGACCGCTCCCCCGGCTCGAGCCGATCGGTCCAGATCGTCGCGCCGCTGACCAACCCGCCGCTCATGGTGACAGCTTGACGCCCGCAGGCTCCAGTTGACTACGGACGTGGCTGCGACCCTCCCGTCATTCGGGTCGCGGCGTCCACCGGAAGCGGGCGACGGCGACCAGCGCCCCGGCCGCGCCCCAGGCGAGCAGCACGCCCAGGTTCTTCCAGTCGAGCCCGGCGTGCTGGGCGAAGGAGCCGAGCAGGGTCTGGTTGAACGGCCGGACCGGCAGGGCGCCGGCGATGCGGTTCAGCACGCCGGAGTGAATCGGCACGTACGTGCCGGAGATGAACACCAGCGGGAACAGGACGAGCTGCACCACTGCGGGCGCGGCCTCGGCGTTGCGGATCAGCGAGGCCACCGCGACGCCGAGGGCGCAGAAGCTGGCCGCGCCCAGCAGCAGGGCCGCCGCGATCTCGAGCCAGTGCGCCGGGAACGGCACCCCGAACGCCCGGCCGACGCCCACGATCAGCACGATGTCCACCACGCTGACCATCACGCAGTGCGCCAGCAGCCCGAGGAAGTACGTCCCGGCGGGCAGCGGCGTGGCGCGCACCCGCTTGAGGATCCCGTCCTGGCGCCGCATCGCCAGCACGATCGCCAGCTGGCTGTAGCAGGAGCCGAGCACGGATACCGCGGCGATCGTGGGCACGTAATACTGCAGCGCCGACCGGCCGTAGAAGTACGAGCTCGGCCCGCTGCCACGGAACATCGCGCCGAAGATCATGATGATCACGACGGGGAACGCGAACGTGAAGAACGCGCTCTGCGGATTGCGCCAGAACGACAATTGCTCGTAACGGACCTGGTGAAGCAGCAGCCTCAGGTCACGGCGCCGCGGGGCGGTGCTCATCGCGTGCTCCCAGTCACTAGATCCGGTGCGGCATCGTCCGCGGTGAGCCGCAGGTAGACGTCCTCCAGGGTCGGCCGGTCCACCGTGAGCCGGTCGAGCACGCGGCCGGAGCGCAGCGCCCAGCCGGTGAGCTGGTGCAGGGCTGCGGTCGGCTCCGCGGCCTCGACGGTGACCAGGCCGCCGGCCGTCACCGACGCGGGCAGCGGCAGGTCCGCGACCGAGCAGGCCGGCGGGAGCGCGAAGCGGATCCTGGCCCGGGCGGTGTCGCGTCCGCCGATGGCCGACGGGGGCCCCTCGGCCACGATCTGCCCGCCGGAGATCACCGCGACCCGGTCGGCCAGGGCCTGGGCCTCCTCCATGTAGTGCGTGGTGAGCAGGATCGTGGTGCCCGAGCCGCGCAGGTTCCGCACGATCTGCCACGCGTCCCGGCGCGCGCT
>DASYXX010000053.1:0-3240 GCA_035934395.1 Streptosporangiaceae bacterium | reverse complement strand
GACGCGCTCGCCCAGCTCACCGGATTGCTGACAAGCCTTCCCCCGAACGTGCACGTCGTGCTGGCCACGCGTCACGATCTTCGGCTGCGCCTGCACCAGCTCCGCCTGGCAGGCGAGCTGGCTGAGATCCGCGCGGCGGATCTGCGGTTCAGCGAGCGCGAGACACGCGAGCTGCTCGATGCCTCGGGGATCGCCCTGTCTGCGGCCGGGGTCGCCCTGCTGCATCAGCGGACGGAAGGGTGGGCCGCGGGCCTGCGGCTCGCGGTGATCTCGCTGGCCGGTCACCCCGACCCCGAGCGTTTCGTCGCCGAGTTCTCCGGCAGCGACCGCACGGTCGCCGAGTATCTGATCGCCGAGATGCTGGAACGGCAGCCAGAGGAGGTCCAGCATCTGCTGCTGCGCACCTCCCTGCTGGATCGGGTCAACGGCGAGCTGGCGGATCTGCTGACCGGCCGTTCCGGGTCGGAGCGGATCTTGCTGGAACTCGAGGATGCAAACGCGTTTGTCGTGTCGCTCGACGTCGAACGCACGTGGTTTCGCTACCACCACTTGTTCGGGGATCTGCTGCGGCTGGAACTCCGCCGGACGCTGCCCGAGGAAGTGCAGGCGCTGCACCGGCGGGCCGCCGCGTGGTTCATCGAGCACGGCGAGGTTGTCGACGCCGTCAGGCACATGCAGGCAGCGGGCGACTGGCCCGGCGCGGCCCGGCTGCTCGCCGATTATTCGTTCAGCCTGACGCTCGACGGGCAGGCGCAGACCATCGAGGCGCTGCTGCGGGACTTCCCGCCGGGCGCGGATTACCCCGAGCTGGCCCTGGTGCGCGCAGGCGGAGATCTTGTGCAGGGGCGATTGGACGAGGCGGCCGCCCACCTGGCGGTCGCCGAGACGCACGTCGAGACGACACCGCCAGATCGCCAGCGCCGTCAGCGCGTGGCGATCGCGTCGCTGAAGCTGTCGCTGGCCAGGCGGCGCGGTTACTTTGCCGACGTCGTCGAGCAGGTCAAGTTCCTTGCCTCGCCTGTAACTGGCGAGTCCGACGAGGACATCGCGCTGGACAGCGACCTGCGAGCCGTGGCACTAATGAACCTGGGCGTCGTCGAGGCGTGGTGCCTGGGGCTCCACGACGCCGAACGCCACCTCCGGGAGGGCGCCGTCCTGGCCCGGAGCATCGGCAGGCCCTACCTTGAGGTCGCCTGCCTCGCTCAGCTCGGTTTCGCGTCGAAGATCCACTCGTTCGCCACGACGCAGCGGCGCTGCTACGAGGCGATAGCGCTCGCTGACCGGCACGGCTGGGGCGCGGAGCCCATCGTGGCCCCCGCGCTGGTCACGCTGGCCAGCACGATGGCGTGGACGGGGCAGTTCGACGAAGGCGAGCGATTGCTGCACCGCACCGCGCAGGCCCTGCAAACAGACACCGGGCCGGACATGGGAATGCTCGTGCACATCGTGAGCGGCGAGCTGCACGCCTGCCGCGGCCGCCACCTGGAAGCGCTCGGGGAGTTCAGCGTGGCCGAGCGCATGCAATCACAGCTAGCAGGACCGCACGCGCTGGAAGGCCAGGTGACCGGCTGGATGCTGGCCACCCAGGCGCGCCTCGGGATGCCCGGCGAGGCCCGTGCGTTCCTCGCGACGCTCGATGACGAGCGCGCCAGCTCGGGCGAAATCGGCAATGCCCGCGCGGTGATCTTCCTCGCGGAAGGCAATCCGGCCGCGGCTCTCGGCGCGGTGCGGGATGTTCTGGACGGCGCGGCACCGGCGATCGGCTACGTCACGGTTGTCGAGGCTCACCTGCTGGCCGGCCTGGCGCACCGGGAGCTCGGCGACCAGCGCGCGGCCAGCCAGGCCATCGAGCGCGCCCTCGCCCTCGCCGAGGCCGACCGGCTCGTCCTGCCGTTCGCGATCACCGGCGCGGGGGAGCTGCTCGAGGCCATGCCGCGGCATGAGACAGCACACGCCGCGCTGCTCACCGACATCCTCGACGTTCTCCACGGCTCCGCTGAGACGGCCGGCGACCAGCCCGCGCCGCCGCCAGCGGAGGAGCTGAGCCCCAGCGAGCTGCGGGTGCTGCGTTATCTCCCGACGAACCTGTCTCGGCCTGAGATCGCGAGCGAGCTGTCCGTCTCGGTGAACACGGTCAACACCCACATCCGCAACATCTACGCCAAGCTCCAGGCCCAGGATCGCTCCACCGCGGTACAGCGAGCGCGAGATCTACGGTTGCTGTCGGCGGGCATCGCCCGTTAGCAGGTCTCGCACGCGCGCATGGCGATCACCGGATCCTGGTGATGCTGATTCACCTGCCCGGCCTCCATCATCGCTTCATGGACCCAGCCGTCGCCCTTTACGAGATCCGGATCAGCGGCCACCTCGGCGTCACGGTGCTCTCCGCGTTCCCGGCGATGACATCGCAGCGGCGCGGCGCACACACCGTGCTGACTGGCCTGCTGGATCAGTCGGCACTCTACGGAGCGCTGGCTCAGGTCGAGGCGCTCGGCCTCGACCTGGTTGAAGTCCGCCGGATCAATCCACCGGCGGCGGGCGCCGAGGGGAGGGAGCTGGCTTGGTGACCAGTGATTCCAGCCGTGCCCTGTGGCTGCGGCAGGCACGTGCTTACCTGCGCGACGCCGATCCCGTGCTGGCCCGGCTCGTCGACGGCCGGCCGGCCTTCGATCCCCGGGCGTGGCTGGCCCAGCTGCCGCCGATGGATCTGTTTGGCGCCCTGGTGTTCCAGGTCACCGGCCAGCAGCTGTCGGTCCCGGCGACCCGCCGGACCCTGGCCCGCATCGAGGCCCTGTTCGGCGGCCACCTGCCCGCGCCCGCCGAGCTGCTCAGCGCGGACCCCGGCAAGCTCCGCGAGGCCGGGCTCTCCTGGCGGAAGATCACCACACTCCGTGACCTCGCCGAGCGGCTGTCGGACGGCAGGCTGAACCCGGACGTCCTGAGCAGCCTGCCCGACGACGATCTCATGGCCGAGCTGACCGCGATTCCCGGGATCGGCCCGTGGACCGTGCAGGGCGCCATGATCATCGCGCTCGGCCGCGAGGACGTCGTCCTGCCGGGCGACCTTGCGCTCCGCAAGGCCGTCCAGGCCGCCTATCAGCTCGGCCACCTCCCCGACCAGCAGGAGGTCCTCGCGATCGCCGAGAAATGGCGGCCCTACCGCAGCCTCGCGACCAGCTACCTGTTCTCCGCCGCCTTCGAGCCCTCCGGGGCAGCAGCAGAAATCACGACAACGAAAGG
>DASYXX010000496.1:0-6138 GCA_035934395.1 Streptosporangiaceae bacterium | reverse complement strand
GCGGGTGACCTGCCCGTACACCGGCGAGGAGCTGCTCGCCGTCCCCGCGCTCGTCCCCGACGTCGCGATCCTGCACGTGCACCGCGCGGACGTCTACGGAAACGTGCAGGTCGACGGCTACCGGCACATGGACGTGGACATCGCCAGGGCGGCGCGCCGCGTGATCGTGAGCGCGGAGGAGATCGTGACACCCGAGGCCATCGCGGCCGCGCCCGGGGCCACGATGCTGCCGCACTTCACGGTCGACGCGGTCGTCGAGGCCCCGTTCGGGGCCTATCCCCACGAGTGCTACGGCCGGTACGAAGCCGACGTCGGGCACTTCGACGACTACGTGGCGCTGCTGCGGGAGCACGGCCCCGACGGGGCGCGCCGGTACGTCGAGCGCAACGTGCTGGCGTACCAGGACTTCGACGGCTTTCTCGAGGCGGCAGGCGCAGGCCGGCTGCGTGAGCTGGCCGAGGCGGCGAGGGAGCTGGTCCCGTGACCGGGGTAACGCCGGAAGAGCGCATGGCCGTGACCGCGAGCCGGCTGCTCGCCGACCACCGGGTGGTGTTCGCCGGGGTGGGAATGCCCCTGCTGGCCTCGGGGCTGGCGCGGCGGCGGCAGGCACCCCACCTGACCATCGTGCTCGAGGGAGGGATCATCGGGACCCGGCTGCTCCCGGGCCGGCTGCCGATCTCCACCAACGAGATGCGCGCCGCCTACGGCGCGCCGATGCTCACCGACATCAGCGACATCTTCCTCTACGCGCAGCGGGGCTTCTTCGACTACGGCTTCCTCGGCGCCGCCCAGGTGGACCGGTACGGGAACATCAACACCAGCTTCATCGGCGACCCGGACAGCCCCAAGGTCCGGCTGCCGGGCTCCGGCGGCGCCGCGGACATCATCTGCCTGTGCCGGGAGATCTTCATCGTCACCAGCCACGAGCGGCGGCGCTTCGTCGATGCCGTGGACTTCATCACCAGCCCCGGCTATCTCACCGGGGGCGACAGCCGCCGGGCCGCCGGGCTGACGTCGGGACGCCCGGCCGCGGTCGTGACCGACCTGGCCCTGCTCGACTTCGAGCCGCAGACCAAGCAGATGCGGCTGCGGCAGGTCCAGCCGGGAGTCAGCGTGGCGGCGGTACAGGAGGCCACGGGCTTCCCGCTGCTGCTCGGCGACGACATCACCGAGCTGCCGGAGCCGTCGCCCACCGAGCTCGAGATGCTCCGCGAGCTATCCGGGGGAGGGGTAGGACAACCATGAGCGATAACGGCATCGCGACGACGGGAACCGAGCCGGGCGAGGGCCTGCGGATCGGGCTGATGGTCCCGTCCTCGAACACGATGATGGAGCCGGACTTCGCCCGCGAGCTTCCGGCCGGCTGGACCCTGCACACGGCGCGGATGTACCTCGAGGACACGACCGCGGCCGGGGAGTACCGCATGCTCGACGAGTTCGTGCTGCCGGCCGCGCGCGACCTCGGCACCGCGCGGCCCCACGTGGTGGTCTTCGGCTGCACCTCGGCCGGCGCCCTGCGGGGCAGCGCCTACGACCGGCAGCTGTGCGAGCGGATCAGCGAGCTCACCGGGGCGCCGGCGGTCAGCACGATCCAGGCCGTCCGGACGGCCATCGAGCGCGCGGCGGCCCGCCGGGTCGGGGTCGTGACGCCGTACGTCGACGAGCTCAACGACCGGATCCGGGCGAGCATCGAGGCCGACGGGGTCGAGGTGGTCCGGATCGCCGGACTGGGGATGACCGAGAACTTCGAGATCGCCCGGGTGCCGGCCGACCGCATCGTGGCCTTCGCGGTCGAGGCGCTCGGCGGGCTCGACATCGACCTGGTCTTCGCGTCCTGCACGAACTTCGGCGCCATGGCGGCGATCCCCGAGCTGGCCGCGCGGCTGCACCGCCCGGTGGTGACCAGCAACCAGGCAGTGCTGGCCGCGGCGGTCGAGCAGGCCAGGGCGGTCGCAGTGAGCGAGCCGGAGGGCCTCCGGGGGGTCCCGGAGGCGAGCGGGCAACACAGCGTGAGGCGCGCGTAGCGAGGGTCGCCGTGGTTTCCGCGCCGTTCGAGTACACCCGGGTCGTCAGCTACGACGAGGCCGTGCAGGCCCTGTGCGACCACGACGAGGACGCGAAGCTGCTGGCCGGCGGGCAGAGCCTGGTGCCGATGCTGAACCTGCGGCTGGTCCGGCCCACGGTGCTCATCGACATCAACGCCGCGGACACGCGCGAGCCCTACCTGGACTCCGGCCGCCTGGTGCTCCCGGCGCTGACCCGGCACGCGCAGCTGCTCGCCGCCCCCGCGGTTCGCTGTAACGCGCCGCTGCTGAGCGCCGCGGCCCGGTACATCGGCAACGTGCGGGTCAGGAACCGGGGGACGCTCGGCGGCAGCCTCGCGCACGCCGATCCGACGGGGGAGCTGTCGTGCGCCGCGCTGGCCCTCGACGCGAGCGTCATCGTGCGCGGCCCGCGCGGGGAGCGGGAGATCGCGGTGGCGGACCTGTTTGACGGGTACCTGACCACGCGGCTGGAGCAGGATGACGTCATCACCGAGATGCGCGTGCCCGTGGGCCTGCCGGAGCGCGGGGCGCGCGGCTGGAGCTTCCAGGAGGTGGCCCGCCGCGCCTCCGACTTCGCGGTGGTCGCGGCGGCGGCCTGCGTCGAGGTCGATCCCGGACGCGGCGCGGTCCGGCACGCCCGGGTCGGGCTGGCGGGCGTGGCCGACCGGGTCATCCCGGCCGAGCCCGCGGCGATCGGCAGCATCGTCGGCACCGTTCCCACCGACGCCGCGCTGGCCGACGTCGCCCGCGCGGCCGCCGAGGCCACGTCGCCGGAGACCGACGTGCACGCCTCCGGCGCCTACCGCAGGCGCCTGGTGGCGGTGCTCACCCGGCGTGCCCTGGCCGAGGCCATCGGCCGCGCGCACGACACTCTGGCGGCGGCATGAGCGAGCCGGAGGGGCGCGCCCCGGAGGCGAGCGGGGAACACGGCATGACGAAGACGCGCGTGTCGCTCGAGGTCAACGGGGTCGGCCGCGAGGCCTGGGTGGCGCCCAGCGACCTGCTCGTCGACGTGCTGCACGACGGCCTCGGCCTCGGCGAGGTCAGGTACGGGTGCGGGGAGGGGGTCTGCGGCACCTGCACGGTCCTGCTCGACGGCGAGCCGGTCAGCGCCTGCCTGACCCTCGCGGTGCAGGCCGAGGGCCACGCGGTCACCACGCTCTCGGCGCTGACCGGGGAGGGGGACTCGCTGCACCCGCTGCAGGGGGCGTTCCTCCGGCTCGGCGGCTCCCAGTGCGGGTTCTGCACCCCCGGGGTGATCCTCACCGCCTACGCCCTGGCGCGGCGCGAGCGCGCGCCGAGCCGGGCGGAGATCCGGTACGAGCTCGTGGGCAACCTGTGCCGCTGCACCGGCTACACGAAGATCCTCGACGCGATCGAGTCCTACCTCGCGGACGGCGCTCCATGAGTGACACGCTCACCGCGCCCGAGACGGTCACCGCGATGCGCGTGGTCGGGCAGCGGGTCGCGCACCACGACTTCGTCGACAAGGTCAAGGGCTCGCTGCACTACGCCGCCGACTGGCAGCTGCCCGGCATGCTGCACGCGCGGCTGGTGCGCTCGCTGGTCCCGTCGGCGCGGATCGTCTCGATCGACACCAAGGAGGCGCTCGCGCTGCCGGGCGTGGCGGCGGTCCTGACCGGTGCCGACGTTCCCCGCAACAGCCTGGTGGAGCGCGCCAGCGGCGGCCTCGGCGAGCTGCTGGTCCCGATGCCGATCCTGGCCGCCGAGCGGGTCCGCTACGTCGGCGAGCCGGTCGCGGTCGTCGCGGCGGTCACCCAGCAGGTCGCCGACGAGGCGGCCGAGCTGGTCGCGGTCACCTGCGAGGAGCTGCCCGGGCTGTTCGACATGGAAGCCGCCCTCGAGCCCGGCGCCCCGCTCGTGCACGACGAGGGGAACGTGCTCGTCAGCTGGCATATCGGCCGGGGCCACGTCGACGCGGCGCTGGCCGCGGCCGACGTCGTCGTCGAGGGAACGTACCGGACCCAGCACGTCGAGCACGCCTACCTGGAGCCCGAGGCCGGCGTCGGCTGGATGGACGGCGACGTGGTCACCGTGCGCGCCTCCACGCAGGTCATCGAGCACGCGGCGGAGATCGCCGAGATCCTCGACCTGCCGGCCAGCAGGGTGCGGGTCATCGCCGCGTACATGGGCGGCGGGTTCGGCGGCAAGGAGGACATGACCGTCGAGCCGTTCATCGCGCTGCTGGTGTGGAAGACGCGGCGGCCGGTACGGATGATCTGGGACCGGCAGGAGTCCATGCTGGCGAGCACCAAGCGCCACCCGTTCCGCATGCGCTACCGCACCGGGGCCGGGCGGGACGGCACGATCCTCGCGCAGGACATCGACCTGCTGGGCGACGCCGGGGCGTACCCCTACCTCAGCGCGCGGATCCTGTTCGCGGGCGCGGCGCTGTCCTGCGGCCCTTACCGGGTGCCGAACGTGCGGGTCCGCGCCCGTCCCGTCTTTACCAATAACGTTCCCACCAGCGCGTTCCGCGGCTTCGGCGCGATGCAGGTGACGTTCGGCTACGAATCCCAGATGGACCGCGTGGCCGCGGCGCTCGGCATGGATCCCGCCGAGCTGCGCCGCCGCAACTTTCTGCGCCAGGGCGACGTGATCCCGACCGGGGAGACCCTGGACACCGCGGTCGCGGTCGGCGAGACCCTGCGCCGGGCGCTGGGCGCGCTTGGGGACCGGAGCGAGCCGTCGGCGCCGGGCAGGCTGGTCGGCCGCGGCTTCGCCTGCAACATGCAGCCCTACGGGCGCACGATCTGGTTCCGCGACCGCGCCGCCGCCTGGCTGACCCTGCAGGCCGACGGCTCCCTGCTGATCCGGTCCGGGGTCACCGACCTCGGCGCGGGCCAGGCGGCGAGCCTGTGCCAGCTCGCCTCGGAGGTGCTCGGCGTCCCGCTGGGCGACATCAGCGTGTACATCGGCGACACCGCGCTGACCCCGCCCGCCGGCGGGACGTTCGCGACCCGGCAGCTGTACATGTCCGGCAATGCCGTGCTGAACGCCGCGCGCGACCTGCGGGCCCGGATCGATCCGGTGGCCGCCGACCTGCTGGGATGCTCGGGCCGGGAGCTGCGCTACTCCGGCGGGCTGGTCCGCGGGCCAGGCTCCGGGGGGAGCTGTGTCTGCCCTAGGGGGGACGACCCCCCTTCAACCCCCCGCCGCGGAGCAAGCTCCGCGAGTATTAGTCTGGCCGAGCTGGCCCGGGCCTGCGACGCCCAGGCCGTGGACCTGTCCTGCCTGTCGACGTGGCGCGCCGGGTCCGGCACCTTCGACCCGGCCACGGGCCAGGGCGCCAGCTTCCCCGACTACACCTACGGCACGCACGCGGCCGAGGTGGAGGTCGACCCGGAGACCGGCGAGGTCCGGGTGCTGCGGTACGTGGCCTCGCACGACGTGGGCCGGGCCATCAACCCGATGCGGGTCGAGGGGCAGATCCAGGGCGGCGCCATGCAGGGGCTGGGCTACGCGCTCACCGAGGAGATCGTCCTCGAGCATGGCCTCACCGCGTCGAGCCTGTTCTCCAGCTACTTCATCCCCACCGCGCTGGACATGCCCGACGTCGAGGTGGAGATCGTCGAGAGCGGGGAAGGCAAGGGCCCGTTTAACGCCCGCGGCATCGGCGAGCCGCCGGTGGGCCCGGTCGCGCCCGCCATCGCCAGCGCGATCGCCGACGCGACCGGGTGCCGCCCGGCCCGGCTGCCGATGACCGCCGAGCGGGTCCTGGCCCTGCTGGACGAGGCGGGGGCGCACCGCCAGGGCGCCGACCATCCGCCCGCCTGACCAGCACGTGACGTTACGAAGGAAAGGATGTCTTATGACTCTGCCAGCCCTAGGCCTACCGGGGACGACCCCCCTTCAAAATCAGACCGCGGAGCAAGCTCCGCGAGCCAAGCGCAGGTACGGCGGACCGCTCATCGACATGACCGGCGCGGTGGACCTGCACTGCCATCCGTACCCGGACCTGTTCCCGCGGCTGGCCGATGACTTCGACATCGTCCGCGCGGCCCGCGACGCCGGGATGAAGGCCATCGTGCTGAAGTGCCACCACGAGAACACCGTCTCCCGCGCCTACCTG
>DASYXX010000470.1:0-2133 GCA_035934395.1 Streptosporangiaceae bacterium | reverse complement strand
GCAGGTCGTCCGGCCGGTCCTGCGGGGCCACCGCGCCCGAGTTCGCCTCACCCTCGGCGAGCTGGCCGGCGAGCAGGGCGTACCGCTCGTCGAGTGCCGAGCGGCGGCGGAAGCTATCAATGGCGCGCCACCGCGCGGCCGCGACCAGCCAGCCCACCGGGTTCGCCGGCGTACCGTCACGCGACCAGGTGACGAGCGCCTCCGCCACCGCCTCCTGCGCGACGTCCTCGGCGAGCTCGAAGTCCCCGGTGTAACGGGCCAGCGCACCGACGATCCGTGCGGACTCGATCCGCCAGACGGCCTCGACGGCCCGCCGCGCCGACTCGGTGCCCGGCGGGCCGCCGGCGGCCGCGGGCGTCAAAGCTGGCCGGTCCGCTCGCGCCACGCCCGCTCCTTGATGACCCACTCGTTGTCCTGCGGGAACTCGTCAATGCCCGGCACGCGGCGGATCTCGCACTTCGTGCCGGCAATCGCCGGGAGTCGCCTGGCCCACTCGACCGCCTCCTCCTTCGAAGCCACGTCGATAACATAGAAGCCGCCGAACAGCTCCTTCGTCTCGCCGTACGGACCGTCGGTGACCACCGGCGTCTCGGCGCTGAAGTCGACCACCACCCCCTGGGAAGGGTCGTCCAGGCCCTCGGCGGCGACGAGCACGCCAGCCCGGATCATCTCCTCATTGAAGCGACCCACCGTCTCGAGCATCTGCTCGAAGGGCGTCTCCATCATCTTCGCGACGGATTCGTCGGTGCCCCGCAAGATCAGCATGTACTTCGCCATCTTCGATCTCCCTGCTATCAGGCCGCCTCCCGACCCTCTCACTCCCAGGTCGAATGGCGCAGCCGCGGATCGACACAGCAGACAGACGCGGGGCCAATTGCACCCCGGACGAGAGGTCCAGCCCGTCAGCCTGGTCAGCCGGGTGCGGCGTGCGGCGCACGCTTCTGCCGCGCTTGGCGCAGTGCCTGGCACCGGCATGCGTTATGACACGGTGCCAGGTGGGACGACCCACTGCATTTGCTGTCCGGTGACCGCAGCGATCAGGTCGTAGTCGCTGTCGTAGTGCACGAGCGAGACCCGTTCCCGTTCAGCCACTGCTGCGATCAGCAGGTCGGGAAAGCCCACTGCCCTGACCCGTCCACTGCGCCACAGCCTGGCCTGTACGTCGAGCGCACGATGCCAGTCCTCATCGTGGGTTGCCAGCCATTCGTAGCCCGCGTCCCGATCCGCGCGGACCCGGTCGAACTCGGCGCCGGTGCGGGTCGCCCAGCCGAGTTCAAACTCGATGACACCGCAGGTTGCGACCAGTCCGGCCTCGATGAGCGGGGCTAACACTGCCGCGACCGGCGGCCGGTCGAGCCGGGCCAGCGCGCTGGTGTCAGCCAGATGAGTGGCTACCGCTGCCATGCGGCGCGCATCACTTCCGCATCGGCAAGGTCGGGCAGAGCGCCGGAGGTGAGCCTTTGCAGGTCCCGGCGGCGCGCGGCCAGCGCGATGACCTGGCGGAGGGCCGCATTAACGGTGTCCTTCTTGGTTCCGGTCTTCAGTACCTCCTGGGCGGCGGCGAGTTGTTCCTCGTCGATGTCGATCAGCGTCTTGGCCATACCCGCCTCCTTCCTCGCCCCAGGATATCCCAGCAGGCCTACGTAGTATATATTGCCAGGCCCGGCCGAGCTCGCGCTTCCCCGGAGGCTGCTAACATACCGGGCCTGGGCCCGCGGGGACCCGTGCCGGTGGAGATCGCCGCGGCTCTGGCGGCGCCGGCCTTCGGCCGCGGGCATCTTGCCAATGCCAGCACGGCGGCACCGGCTCGAAGCCCCGAAGGCCTGACCCCGGCCGACGCGGCCGCCCCGGGGGTGGGGCGCTGGAGCGGGTCCTCGCGCTCATTGACCACTGCGAGTAGCGGCGACTCCGCAGGCAGGAGTCCGGGGAACCGGTCGACATCCGGCCCGACAGGGACGAACTGCGCAGCCGCATCGGCATCGTGCCCGCCCATCCCGCCGCGCGAAGCCGCCGCGCGCCTACTTAATGTCCCCTGGTCGCAGGCTGGACGGCGCGGACCAGCCGACGGCTGCCGGGCGCTCGCGTTGGCCCAGCTCATCTTCGGGTCTCGGGCACCGCGGCTGCCGGCGCCGG
>DASYXX010000469.1:0-2641 GCA_035934395.1 Streptosporangiaceae bacterium | reverse complement strand
GAGGTAGTGGCGGACGAACTCGGGGCCGAGCAGGTCCGGCGCCACCGCTGAATCCCGCAGCGCGGCGATCGCGTCGGCCAGGGTCGCCGGCAGCCGCGGGAACCTTGCGTCGGCGTAGGCGTCTGCCGTCGCCGGCTCCGGTGGTTCCAGCTTCCCGGCGATGCCGTGCAGCCCGCCCGCCAGCATGGCCGCGATCGCCAGGTACGGGTTGACGTCCGCGCCGGGACGGCGATGCTCGAGCCGGACCGCCTTGGGCGACCCGGTGATCGCCCGGATCGCGGCGGTCCGGTTGTCCACTCCCCACGAGGCGGTCGCCGGCGTCCAGGTGCCCGGCTGCAGCCGCCGGAACGCGTTCACCGACGGGTTGAACAGCGCGCCGAAGTCCGTCATGGTCGCGAGCTGCCCGGCCAGGTAGTGACGGGCGAGCGGGGACAGCGCGCCGCCGGGGCCGGCGAACTCGTTGCACCCGTCCCGCCAGAGGCTCTGGTGGAAGTGGCAGCCCGACGTCGGCGCGCCCGCCCGCCACTTCGGCATGAACGTGGCCACGAGACCGCGTTCGCCGCACAGCTCCTTGAGGTACGCCTTAGCCCGGGACGCGTGGTCGGCGGCCTCCATCGCCGGTGCGTGGGCGAGAGCGAGCTCCACCATCCCGTGCCCGAGCTCGGTGTGCATCGCCTCGACGGCGATGCCCACGCCCTCCATGCGCTCGAAGAAGGCCTGAGCGAGCGGACGCAGCTCACGCAGCCGCAGCGAGCTGTAGGCGTTCATGGTGCTCCCGAGGGGAACCAGCCCGGCGGGATGCGTCTCGTCGTCCCGGCGCACGACGCAGAACTCCCACTCGGCCGCGAACCGGGCCTCGAAACCGAGGTCGGCGCACCGCTCGACGACCGTGCGCAGGACGGTACGCGGGGCCAGCGGGAACAGTGCTTCCCCGCTTGCCTGCGGAGCGCCCTTGAGGCGCCCCTCCGGCTCGCTCACCGCGCTGTCGCCGCCGTAGAGGTCGCACAGGACCGCGACCGTCGCCTCGCACCACGGCAGCGCGCGGAGGGTCGCTATGTCGGGCCGCATGACCAGGTCCGGGTAGCCGTTGGCCGCCGAGGAGGCCGGGCTCTCGTAGACGTCGTCCGCCTGCGTGAGCCCGAACATGATCGTGCACATCGCGGCCCCGGCCTCAGACAGAGCCTTCGCCGGAGACACGAGCTTCGCCCGCAGGCCCCCGTCCAGGTCGGGCACCTCGAGCTGGACCATGCGCGCACTCTCCATCAGCGCGGCAGCGTTACCATCCTCGCCCGGCGGAGTCATCTGAGGGCCAGCGTCCAACCGCCGTCGACCACCAGGTCGACGCCCGTTATGAACGACGCCTCGTCCGACAGCAGGAACCGGCATGCCGACGAGATGTCCGCGACGGTCCCGAGGCGCCGCAGCGGCGTGCGGGCCGCCATCCGGTCGGCGCGAGCCGGGTCCTCGTCGTAGAGCGGCTGGATCATGGGGGTGAGGATCGCCCCCGGGCAGATGGTGTTCGAGCGGATTCCGACCGGACCGTACTGGAGGGCGAGCGCCCGGGAGAGCGAGATCAGTCCGGCCTTCGAGACCTGGTAGGCGTCCATGGGGTCGTCGGCGCTGCGGAGCCCGGCCACGCTGGCCAGGTGGACGAACGCGCCACCGCCGCTGCGCCTGACCAGCGGGAGGGCGTGACGGCAGACCAGCATGGCGGCGGTGAGGTTGACGTCAAGCACCCGGTCCCACACGCCGCGGTCGATGGTGGCGACCGAGCCGTCGCGGTCGAACCACCCGACGCCCGCGCCGTTGACCACGTAGTCGAGCCGGCCGCAGGTGGCGAAGACCTCGCCCAGCCTGTCGGCGACCCGCGCCTCCTCGGTGACGTCGAATCGCCAGTAGGTGTACGCAGGTCCGCCCGGGTCGGGCGGCGGCTCCTTCACGTCGGCCGCGAACACCCGGACGCCGGCCTGGGCGAGGTCGGCGGCGATCCGGCCGCCCATGCCGCCGCCCGCCCCGGTGACGAACGCGACCCGGCCGGAGAACGCCCCTCGTGGTCGGGTGCCCCGTGGTTCGACACGCCGTGGTTCGATACGCCGTGGTTCGATACGCCGTGGTCCGGCGCCCCGTGGTTCGGCACACAGCGGTTCCATGATCAAGCCCGGGATCTCCGCTCGTCGGTTGGGCTATAAGCTAGACCTTTGACGTCTTCGCGGCAACCGCGGGGCAGAGCTATTCGAGCACCCGGTGGAGGTCGCGCTGGGCCCGCTGGATGTGCGCGACGACCGCCCGCTCGGCCGCGTCGCAGTCCTTGTCCTCGATCGCCTGCAGGATCTGCGCGTGGTGCTCGTGCGCCGTCGTGAACACGTTCGAGATCAGCTGGTCGATGGGAACCCAGGTCATCGCGCGGACGCTCTCGATCGCCTCGCGCATGAGCCTGTTCCGCGCGGCATCGGCGATGGCGAGATGGAACACGTTGTCAGCGGCCCGGAAGCGCGCGGTCTCCCGGCCCTGCTCCAGCTCGAGGTGGGCCTGGCGCAGCCGGGCGAGATCGCGCTTGGTCCGCCGCTGGGCGGCGAGCCGGGCGGCGGCGCCCTCCACGGCGATGCGGAACTCGAAGCCGTCGTCCAGCTCGGCCATCCGC
>DASYXX010000437.1:0-3958 GCA_035934395.1 Streptosporangiaceae bacterium | reverse complement strand
GGTCTTCGGACTGTGGACCGGGCTCGGCGGCCACGGCGCTCCCGGCATCGAGCTCGCGCACAACGTGCGCTCACCCGAGGACGTCGGCGCCCTGCTCGCCGACGCCGAGCGCGCGGGTGGCACCATCGTCCGCCCGGCAGGACCGGCCGACTGGGGCGGAACAACGGGAGCGTTCGCCGATCCCGACGGCTACGTGTGGGAAGTGGCCCACAACCCGGGCTGGACCGTCGGCGAAGACGGCACGGTGCACATGTGACCTGCGCCGCCGCGGGCCACATGAGCGTCGGCAAAGGGCGTCCAGACGGCGTCCATAATTCCTTCAGTCGCGCCGGGCACGATGTGAGCAACGTTCCCGTGCACCCTGCGGTCCGGCCGAGCGTCGGACGCGGGGCCGTGCCTGATGAGGTAATTTGCGAACTCGCCGTTCCAGCGCGGTATTGGCGCTAGCCATTGTTGTATCCGTGCCCGTCGCCGGGTGCTCAGGGGCCGCTACTGGCCCCGCCGCCCCGTCAGCCCCACCCGGCCGTGCAGAGCCGGCCGGGAAACTGTCGCCGCCCATAACGACGGCGTCGGCCGGGTCCGTCCTCGCTACCTATCAGATAGTGAATAATACCGCCAACGCCCGCCGGGACGGCAGGCTCGAGGCGAGCGTGGAAACCGTTCCCCAGATCACCATCGACCGGGTCGCCTATGACATCCAGAAGCTTATTAATCAGTCGTATCCGCCGTTCAGTTACCGGAATCCTGTATTCTACATTCCGGCGCTGGCGACGAAAGCACCGAAATGGTTTACGGTCGACGCGACCACCGGCTCTGGCCGCAAGACACAGCGTCAGCTGTTGTTGTTCGTCCAGCCAGCGCCTGGAGGCGCCTGGAAGCTCGCAGCGGCTCCGGCATCGGGGGTCGGCGCGCTCCTTCCCGTCGCGCTGAGCCAGGCGGGAGCCGCGACCATGGCGGCACCGGACGGGTCCGGGCTCGCGGTCCCGCCCGCACAGCTCCCCGCGCTGCAGGCCGGCCTGCTCGACGGCAGACGCGCCGGCCCCGGGTTCGCCAGGGGGATGTGGACCAGCGCCCTGGCCCGGGGGATCCAGTCCTCCCGGAGCTTCTACGGCCGGTTCGGCTGGAACTACCACGACACCTGGGCCGCCGCTGACTACCCCACGTACGCCCTGCGGACCACGGACGGGGGCGCGGTCGCGTGGTACTTCCTCGATGACCGCCAGACCGCGGTCCGCACGGGCTCCGGGCGGCCACTGCAGGGGGGCAGCGTGATCCGGGCCCTGACCGGGATGACTCAGGTCGCGAGCCGGTTCACGATCGACTCGGTGACCGAGTTCGTCGCCATCATCCCGCCCGCGGGACGAGGCAAGATCACGATCGTGGCGGGCTCCACCGGCAACGTGGCGGCAACCGCATCCTGACGCGGGCTACGACCGGCCCCGGCCGGTGAGCTCGGTCTCGCAGACCAGCTCCAGGCGCGGGGTCCCGTCGGCGCCAGGTGCGCTGCGGGCGAGCCGGATGCGTGCCCTGGGTCCGTCGAACTCGAGATCGGACAGCATGTTGTAGAACCACGGACCGCGCGTGATCCGCCAGCGGATCTGTGGGGTACTCATTCCGGCCAGCCTGGCGAAGGTGGTGGCGACCCGTTCGCCTGCACGCGACGTGAGCAGTCGCTGGCCGCGCCGGAACGCGGGCGGCATCGCATTGTGGATCGGCGAGCAGACCGCCTGGCAGACGGCGCTGCGCGAGTCCGTTCCGGCCGGGAAGTCCACGGCGGCCAGGTAGCTGTGGTGCACATCACCGGAGATGACGGTGACCGAGCCGGGCGGCCGGCCGCGGGTCCCGGTCGCGAGCTCGGTGAGCAGCCGCTCGAACCGGGCGAACGATTTCCCGAACGCGGCCCAGTGCTCCAGGTCGACGGCACGGCGCACTCGCTCACCGGTGCGCGCGAGCCGCCTGCCCCACGCCCCGGCGCAGACGGCCTCGTTCCACGCCTCCAGGGCGTGGATGCCGCGTGGCAGCAGCACCGGCAGGGAAGTGGCGAGCACCACGTGATCCCAGTCGCCGGACACCGACTCGGTGACCCACTGCCATTCCGCCTCGCCGACCATCAGCCGCGTGCCGCCGTCGAGGACCCGGCCGCCCCGCGAGTCGATCACGACGACCTGTACCCCTCCGAAGCTGCGCCGGAAGCTCCACCGGATCCCGTCGGCTCCCTGGCAGGCCCGGACGGCGAAGTCGCTGAGCGCGGCCGCCGCGTCACCCGGCTGCTGCACCTGGCGCCAGAGCTCGTTCTTGTCGAGCTCCTCGGGCGGGAGGTTGCCGAGATGCTGATAGAGCCAGTAGCTCATGTAGGCGCCGCTGATCCTGGCCCGCCACCACGGCTTGGCCTGGTAATCGCGGCACCAGGCGGACGAGATGTTCCAGTCGTCGTGAACGTCGTGATCATCGAAGATCATCGCTGTCGGGATGACCGACAGCAGCCAGCGCACCGAGGGCTCGCTCCATGCCTCGCGGTAGAGGAAGCAGTACTCGGTGAAGTCTGCGACCTCGTAGCCAGGCGGCCGGGACGGATCGCGGCGCCCCTCGATGAACTGCCGCGTGGCCGGCCCGACGGCATCGGCGTAGACCTGATCGCCGATCAGCAGCATGACGTCCGGCCAGCGCTCGCGCGGCGTCTCGAGCAGGTCGAGGGCGTAGGCGCACAGCGCGTCCGCCCCGTGCTCCTCCTCGTGCCGGGCGCGTCCCCGCTGTCGCTGCGGGGCGGGCAGGTCGGCTCTCCGGCAGGACCCGAACATCAGGCGCAGCGGCCGGGCCGGGGCCAGGGTCCGGAGCACGCTCGGCGGGAACTCCGAACCCGGCTCCGGCCAGCGGACGGCGCCGTCCAGGGCGACCTGGTATTCCTGCTCGCCCCCCGGCGCGAGGCCGTCGATCACCACCAGCCCGTAGTGGTGCCCGGCCACCTCGAAGGTCCGCGCCCGGCGGCCGAGGATCTCGACCTGGCACGCTCGGTCGGTCTCGACCCAGATCGTGACCGCGGTCTCACCGACGTAGCGCAGCATCGGGCCGAGCACGAACAGGGGCGCATCCCGGTCGCCATCTCCCATGCCGCTACTCCTGTATCTCAGCGACGACGGCGAAGTGATCCGAGGGCCAGACCCCGGCGACAGGCTCGGCGCCGGCCAGCGCGGCTGACCGCACTTTGCCCCGGCCCCGGCCGGGCAGGCCGACCAGGACGTAGTCGATCCGGGAGTCGGGGATCAGGCTGTTGGCCTGGTAGCCGTTACGGTGGTGCCACGTGAATCCAGGGTCGCCCGGATCGGCGTACCGCCAGGCGTCGATGAGCACCAGCCCCGGCACCGCCGGAGCGGTCAGCAGCCCGCCAAGCAGCCGCAATTCGTCCGAGCCCGGCTCGGCGTTGAGGTCGCCGGTGAGCACCGGCGGGTAGGCGCAATCGGCGGCATGCCCGGCGACGAACTCAGCCAGCGCGCGGACCTGCGCCGTGCGCACCTGCGAGCGGCCCGCCCCGTAGGTCAGGTGGGTGGTGACCATGGGCAGCGTGCCGCCGGGCGCCTCGATGCGGGCGTGCAAGGCAACCCTGCTCTCGTCCGCCAGGTCGCCAACCGGCAGCGCCGTCTCAGCCTGCGCGGCGATCGGCCAGCGGCTGAGGATCGCGTTGCCCAGCGACAGCTCGTCGCCGCCCGCGGTGCGCCCCTTCGTGGCCGGCGCCCAGCACCAGTGCATGCCCAGTCGCCCCGCCAGATCGGCGGCCTGGTTTCCGCCCGGCCCGCCCCATACCTCCTGCAGGCCGCAGAGATCGGGCCTGACCTCGGTCAGCGTCGCGGCGATCGCCTCCTGGCGTTGTTCCCAGGGCCCGTACCGCCACCACAAGTTCCAGCTGAGAACGCGTATCACCGGTAGCGGCCTCCTTCGCCCGGGCCGCCGCCGGGCCCAGTGT
>DASYXX010000435.1:0-7765 GCA_035934395.1 Streptosporangiaceae bacterium | reverse complement strand
GCGCGCCGTCGGGTGAGGTCATGACCTCGCTGACCGCGGTCGGCGTCCAGCGCGCCGCGTGGCTGCTGCTGGCCTTGCCGGTGGCCGGCGCGGTGATCCTGCTGCTCGGCGGGAAGCGCAGCAACAGCTGGGGGCACCTGGTCGGCGTGGCCATGCCGGTCGCGAGCTTCGTGTACGCGGTGATCGCCTACGCCGCGATGCTCGGCTACCCGGCCAGCCAGCGCGCCCGGGACGTGCACCTGTTCTCCTGGATCCCGGCCGGCGGCCTGCAGGTCAACATCGGCCTGCTGCTCGACCCGCTGTCGATCTGCTTCGTGCTGCTGATCACCGGCGTCGGCTCGCTGATCCTCATCTTCGCGGTCGGCTACATGGCCAACGACCCGCAGCGTCGGCGGTTCTTCGGGTTCATGAACCTGTTCCTGGCCGCGATGCTGCTGCTCGTGCTGGCCGACAACTACCTCGCTCTCTACGCGGGCTGGGAGGGAGTCGGCCTCGCCTCGTACCTGCTGATCGGGTTCTGGCAGTACAAGCCCGCGGCCGCGACCGCCGCCAAGAAGGCGTTCATCGCCAACCGGGTCGGCGACGCCGGGCTGACGCTGGCGATCTTCCTGATGTTCTCCCGGTTCGGAACCGTGACGTTCACCGGCGTGTTCCACGAGGTCGGCCGGGCCGGCAGCGGAGTGACCACCGCGCTCGGCCTGCTGCTGCTGCTCGGCGCGTGCGGCAAGTCCGCCCAGCTTCCGCTGCAGTCCTGGCTGCTGGACGCCATGGAGGGCCCGACCCCGGTGTCGGCACTGATCCACGCGGCGACCATGGTGACCGCTGGCGTGTACCTGATCGTCCGGTCCAACCCGATCTTCAACCTGACGCCGACCGCCCAGCTCGCCGTCACCGTCGTTGGCGCGGCCACCCTGCTGTGGGGCGCGATCATCGGCTGCGCGAAGGACGACATCAAGAAGGCGCTGGCCGGGTCAACGATGAGCCAGATCGGCTACATGATGCTCGCCGCCGGGCTCGGGCCGCCCGGGTACGCGCTGGCGATCGCGCACCTGCTGGCGCACGGCTTCTTCAAGGCCGGCCTGTTCCTCGGGGCGGGCGCGGTCAAGCACGAGATGGACGACGAGGTCGACATGCGCCGGTTCGGCGGGCTGCGAACCGTGCTGCCGATCACCTGGGTGACGTTCGGGCTCGGCTATCTCGCGATCATCGGCGTCCCGCCGCTGTCCGGTTTCTGGACCAAGGACGCGATCATCGACGCCGCGTTCCAGAAGGGCGGCACGTCCGGGGCCCTCCTCGGCACCGCGGCGCTGATCGGCGCGGGCATTACCGCGTTCTACATGACCCGGGTCATGCTCATGACGTTCCACGGCGATCGCCGCTGGGATGAGAAGGTGCACCCGCACGAGGCGCCGCCGGTGATGACCTCGCCGATGGTCGTCCTCGCGCTGGGCTCGATCGGCGCCGGGGCGTTCCTGATCGTGAACGACCGGCTGATCAGCTTCCTGGCCCCGGTGGTCGGCACGCCGCCGGTGTCCAGGGGAGTCTTCACCCCGGCCGGCGGCGGCGCGATCGTGCTGCTGGTGATCGGGGCCGCGATCGCCTGGATGGTGTTCGGCCGCCGCGAGGTCCCGGTCACCGCGCCCGCCGGCGGGCCGATCACGGTGGCGGCGCGCAAGGACCTCTACGGTGACGCGGTCAACGAGTCGCTGCTGATGCGGCCCGGCCAGTGGCTCACCAGGCTCTCGGTGTTCTTCGACAACCGGGGCGTGGACGGCCTGGTCAACACGCTGGCCGCCACCATGGGCGGCACGTCGGGCCGGGTGCGCAGGCTGGAGAACGGGTTCGTCCGCTCCTACGCCCTGTTGATGTTCTTTGGCGCGGCGCTGCTGGTCGGCGCGCTGCTTCTGGTGAGGCTGTGATGAGCACCTTTCCCTGGCTGACCGTCGCCGGCGCGATCCCGCTGGCCGGGGCCGTCGTGGTCGCGCTGACGCCGGGCCAGTCCGCGCCGGGCGCGGAGGCCGACCGCCGCGCCCGCGACCGGCTGGTCAAGCAGATCACGCTGGTCTTCACGCTGGCCACGCTCGTGCTGACGATCGTCATGGCCACGCAGTTCAACACCAGCGGGCCCGCGTTCCAGTTCACCCAGACGTACCAGTGGATCCCGCAGTTCGGCGTGCACTACGCGGTCGGGGTGGACGGGATCGCGCTGGTCCTGCTGCTGATGACCGTGGTCTTGATGCCCGTGGTCGTGCTGGCCTCGTGGAATGACGCCGAGGGCGAGTCGAGCCCGGCGGGCGAGCCGCCACCCAAGCGCAGCGTCAAGACCTACTTCGCGCTGATGCTCGTGCTCGAGACCATGATGATCGGGGTCTTCGCCGCCACCGACGTGTTCCTGTTCTACGTGTTCTTCGAGGCCATGCTGGTCCCGATGTACTTCATGATCGGGAGCTACGGCGTCGGCCAGCGCCAGTACGCGGCGGTCAAGTTCCTGCTCTACAGCCTGCTCGGCGGGCTGCTGATGCTGGTCGCGGTCATCGCGCTGTACGTGTACGGCGGGCACACGTTCCTGTTCAGCCAGCTGGAGCACGCGGCGCTGAGCTCGGCCTCGCAGAAGTGGCTGTTCCTCGGCTTCTTCGTGGCGTTCGCGATCAAGGCACCGCTGTGGCCGTTCCATACCTGGCTGCCCGACGCGGCCACCGCCGCGCAGCCCGGGGCGGCGGTGCTGCTCGTCGGCGTGCTCGACAAGGTCGGCACTTTCGGGCTGATCCGCTACTGCCTGGACCTGTTCCCGTCCGCGTCGCACTACTTCACCCCGCTGGTCCTCGTGCTCGCGGTGATCGGGGTCCTCTACGCCGCGATCGTCGCGATCGGCCAGCGCGACCTGAAGCGGCTGATCGCCTACACCTCGGTGTCCCACATGGGCCTGATCACGCTCGGCATCTTCGCGATGACCAGCGAGGGCCAGGCGGGCGGCGTGCTCTACATGGTGAACCACGGGTTCGCCACCGGCGCGCTGTTCCTGATCGCCGGGTTCATGATCGCACGGCGGCGCTCGCAGCTCATCGCCGACTACGGCGGCGTGCAGTCGGTCGCTCCCGTCCTGGCCGGGCTGTTCCTTGTCACCTGCCTCGCGGGTCTGGCCCTGCCCGGCCTGAATACGTTCGTCAGCGAATTTCTGGTCTTGATCGGCACGTTCACCCGGAACGAGGCGGCCGGGGTCCTGGCCACGGTCGGGATCATCCTGGCCGCGATCTACATGACCTGGCTGTACCAGCGCACGATGACCGGCCCGGTGCGCGAGGAGGTCTCGACCATGCCGGACCTCAAGGCGCGGGAGCTGTGGGCGGTCGGCCCGCTGATCGTGCTGATCGTGGCCCTCGGCGTCTATCCCAAGCCGGCGCTCGACGTCATCAATCCCGCGGTCCACCAGACCCTGGTGCAGGTGCATTCCACCGACCCGGTACCGCCCCATCCCGGCACCCAGGCTTCTGTAACGCAGAGGAGTGCCCCATGATCGGGACGCTGGCGGCGGCCCCGACCATTCCCGCGCCGCACATCGAGTACAGCCAGCTCGGGCCCATGCTGGTGGTGTTCGGCGCCGCGGTCGTCGGGGTGCTGGTGGAGGCGTTCGCCCCGCGGGCGCTGCGGCGGCCGATCCACCTGCCGGTCACGCTCGGCGGCCTTGCCGCCGCGTTCGTATGGACGATCGTGATCGGCGCCACGAACTCCACTTTTAACGGCGGCAGCCCGGGTCACATCGCCGCGCAGGGCGCGGTCGCGGTGGACCGGCCCACCCTGTTCATCCAGGGCACGATCCTGGTGCTGGCGTTCATCAGCGTCCTGCTCATCGCGGAGTCCTCGCACGAGGTGAGCCCGTTCGCGGCGCAGGCGGCGGCGGTGCCGGGCAGCACCGAGGAGCGCGAGGGCCTGGAGGCCGGCCTCGCGCACACCGAGGTGTACCCGCTGGCCCTGTTCGCGATCGGCGGCATGATGCTGTTCCCCGCGGCGAACGACCTGCTCACGATGTTCGTCGCGCTCGAGGTGCTCTCGCTGCCGCTGTACCTGCTCTGCGGCCTGGCCAGGCGGCGCCGGCTGCTGTCTCAAGAGGCCGCCATGAAGTACTTCCTGCTCGGCGCGTTCTCGTCGGCGTTCTTCCTGTTCGGCATCGCGATGCTGTACGGCTTCGCCGGCTCGGTGCGCCTGTCGGCCATCGCCGCGGCCGCCGCGTCCAACACCGGCAGCGTCACGCTGCTGTACGCCGGGATCGCGCTGCTCGGCCTCGGCCTGTTCTTCAAGATCGGCGCGGTGCCGTTCCAGAGCTGGAAGCCGGACGTGTACCAGGGCTCGCCCACGCCGGTGACCGCGCTGATGGCCTCGTGCACGCTGGTGTCGGCGTTCGGCGCGCTGCTGCGCGTCTTTTACGTGGCGTTCGGGCAGCTGACCTGGACCTGGCGGCCTGCCATGTGGGGCGTGGCCATCGTCACCATGCTGGTCGGCTCGATCGTCGCGATCACTCAGACCGACGTGAAGCGGCTGCTCGCCTACTCCTCGATCGCCCAGGCCGGGTACGTCCTCACCGGAGTGGTCGCCGCGACCACGGCCGGCCTGTCCAGCAGCCTGTTCTACCTGGCCACCTACGGGGCGACGGTCATCGGCGCGTTCGCCGTCGTAACGCTGGTCCGCGACGAGGCCGGCGAGGCGCTGCACTTGTCCCGCTGGGCCGGGCTCGGCAAGCGGTCGCCGCTGGTCGCCGGGACATTCGCCTTCTTCCTGATCGCCTTCGCCGGCATCCCGCTGACCAGCGGGTTCACCGGGAAGTTCGCGGTCTTCCAGGCCGCAATCGGCGGCGGGGCGCTGCCGCTCGTCGTGGTGGGCGCGATCAGCAGCGCGATCCTGGCGTTCCCGTACGTCCGCGTGATCGTGCTCATGTTCTTCAGCGAGCCGGCGACGGAAGGGCCGCTGGTGATCCGGCCCAGCCTGTTCACCTCGTCGGCCGTGGCCGTCGGCGCGCTCGTCACCCTGGTGCTCGGCATCATCCCGCAGCCGCTGCTCAGCCTGGCCAACCACGCGGCCACCCAGCTCTTTGTCCGCTAACCTCGGCCCGGCGCGCCGGAGGGGCTCCGGAGCGCCCCGTAGGCAAAGGGATACAACGAGCTCCTGGTGTCCGCCCGGAGCGCTGCGGGCATACCACGGGTTACTCTGCCTTGGACGTAACGTGGAGTGGCCTTGCACAACCCGCCGACGGCCGGCCCGCGGCCGGCGGGAGTTCCGGGGGCCGTGCCCCCGGGCCTGGGCAGTGCCGGGGCACCACCGAGGGAGCTTTAGTGAGCACCGTAGTCACCGTGGAGCTGCCGGACGCCGCGCTGGCCGCCGATGTCGTCGAAGGCCTCGCGCTGGTCGAGGACGGCCTGCAGGAGGCCGCGCAGGCCCGGCACGACCTGCTGGCCCAGGCTTCGGGCCACCTCATCTCCGCCGGGGGCAAGCGGTTCCGCGCCACGCTCGTGCTGCTGGCCGCCCAGTTTGGCAACCCCGGCGACGAGCGGATCGTCCCGGCCGCGGTGGCGATCGAGCTCACCCACCTGGCCACCCTGTATCACGACGACGTGATGGACGAGGCGGCCGTGCGCCGCGGCCTGGCCAGCGCCAACTCCCGCTGGGACAACACGGTCGCGATCCTCACCGGCGACTTCCTGTTCGCGCGTGCCTCGCAGATCCTGGCCGACCTGGGCCCGGAGGCGGTCAGGATCCAGGCCGAGACGTTTACCCGGCTGGTCAGCGGCCAGATCGCGGAGACCGTCGGGCCCCGGCCCGGTGAGGATCCGCTCGGGCACTACCTGAGCGTGGTGACCGACAAGACGGCCTCGCTGATCGCGACCTCCGGCCGGTTCGGCGCGATGCTCTCCGGCGCCCCGGAGGAGGTGGTGAGCCGGATCACCCCGGCCTGCGAGGCGCTCGGCATCGCCTACCAGCTCTGCGACGACATCCTGGACGTGGCGAGCGAGTCCGCCCAGTCGGGCAAGACCCCGGGAACGGACCTGCGGGAAGGCGTCCTCACCCTGCCGATGCTGCACGCGCTGCGCTCCGCGGGGCCGGGCGACGCCCGGCTTGCGGACCTGCTCCGCCGCGGCGAGCTGACCGATCCGGAGCTGCACGCGGAGGCGCTCGCCTTGCTGCGAGCCCATCCGGCCATGGAGATGGCCCGTGCCGACACGCGGCGGTGGGCCGCGACCGCGCGGGACGAGATCCTGGCCCTGCCTGACGTGCCCGCCCGGGCCGCGTTCGAGGCGCTCTGCGAGTTCGTGGTGGAGCGAACGGGGTAGCGGCTGACGCCCTGTCTGATGGAAGCATTTCGCGCGCGCTAGCATGCGGGCAATGAGTGGGCGCATAGCGAACGAAACGACGGTCCCCGGGCCGGGCGTGCCCGAACCTGCCGCTGACGGCAGCCCCGCCGCGAGGAACAGCGAGTTCGTGCAGTCCCTGGACCGGGGACTGGCGGTGATCCGCGCGTTCGGGCCCGACCGGGAGCGGCTGAGCCTGAGCGAGGTGGCGCGGGCGACCGGGCTGACCCGCGCGGCCGCGCGCCGGTTCCTGCTGACCCTGGTCAAGCTGGGCTACGTCCGCAACGACGGCCGCGAGTTCTCGCTGCGCCCGAGGGTGCTCGAGCTCGGCTACGCCTACCTGTCCGGGCTGGCCCTGCCCGACGTGGCCGCGCCGCACCTGGAGGAGCTCGTGGCGAAGCTGCACGAGTCCTCGTCCATCTCGGTCCTGGACGGCCACCACATCGTCTACGTCGTCCGCGTTCCCACTAAGCGGATCATGACCGTCGCGATATCGGTCGGGACCCGGTTTCCCGCGTTCGCCACGTCGATGGGCCGGGTGCTGCTCGCCGCGCTGCCCGACGACCAGTTCGAGCGCTACCTGGCCGAGGCGACGTTCGAGCAGTTCACCGCCCGGACCGTCACCGACCCGGGCCGGCTGCGGGCGATCGTGCGCGAGGTCGCGCGCCAGGGATACGCGATCGTCGACCAGGAACTCGAGGAGGGGCTGCGCGCGGTGGCCGCGCCGATCCGCGGCGGGGCCGACGTCGGGACCGCCGCGATCAACGTGTCCGCGCACGCCAGCCGGGTCAGCATGGCGGCGATGCGGTCGGAGATCCTGCCCGCGCTGCTGGAGACGGTGCGCCAGATCGAGGCCGACCTGCAGGCCGGGGGTCGCGCTGACTCCGGGCCTTCACCGATGATGGTTCGCGGGTGAGAACGTTCCGAGCCAGTCGGTATGGGCGTCGAACGGCACGGGCGGTGGCGCCGCGTGGTAGCTGGATGCCACGTCGATGTGGGGCCTTGACGGGGACCGTCCGGCGGCGCCGACGGACGGAGTCTCGTTCGCTTTGCGAACGAGCGTGCATAAGTTGAACAGCATGGCACCATGGCTGTCCACGGCTAGTCAACGGACGTTATGTAACTGTTGTCACCGGCACTTGGGGACAGGCTGGCGGCGGGCGGTGCGCTCCGCCCTGACCGGGCAAACCGCCAGCTACGGCAGCTGGGCGCGTGCCAGGCGGTGAGGAAATACCAGACAGGCCACGGCTGTTGCAGAGTGCGCACGCGGAAGGGCCGGGTACCCTCGCGGGCCGCTGTCGCCTGCCGGTCTCGCCCGGCTCCCAGCGGGCATCCCCGGCTTACGGGGGATTCACGGAGGAGCCAATCATGGGACTGTTCAGCTTCCACAAGACGCGGATGATCACAGCGGACGAGGCGCTGCCCGG
>DASYXX010000434.1:0-3689 GCA_035934395.1 Streptosporangiaceae bacterium | reverse complement strand
GCCCTGGTCCTCGACATCCAGACCCGCTACCTCGACCGGCTGCTGCTGTCCCCGGTGCGGCGGACGGCGATCCTGCTCGGCCACATGGTCGCCGATGTCGCGGTGGCCGCGGCGCTGACCGTGCCGATCATGGTGCTGGGCGTCATCCTCGGCGTGCGGTTCGCCGGCGGGGTACCCGGGATCGTCACGTTCGTGGCGCTCGCCGCGCTGTGGAGCCTGGCCTTCGCCGGGTTCGGCTACGCCATCGCGCTCAAGACCGGCAACCCCGCGGCGGTGAACTCCTCGTTCCTGCTGTTCTTCCCGTTCCTGTTCCTGACCGACTCCTACGTTCCCCGCGGCCAGCTGTCGGGCTGGCTGAGCACCGTGGCCGGGGTCAACCCCGTCACCTACCTGCTCGGCGGCCTGCGGTCCCTGGTCCTCGGCACCGGCTGGCAGTGGGGCCAGCTCGGCCAGGCCCTCGCGGCCATAGCCCTGGTCGGCCTGGTCAGCATGACCCTGTGCTTCGCCGCCCTGCGCGGCCGGGTCACGCAGAACTCGCAGGGGTAGGCCGCCGCCGGCCGGCGGCGCGGCGGCCCGGTGTCTCAGCCCGGGTTCCCCGCATCGCGCTGGCCGCGCTCCACGGCTGACCAGCGCAGCAGCCCGACGTCGGCGACCATCTTGACGTGGCGCCGCATGGCCTGGCGGGCCGCGGGCCCGTCCCCGCGCCGGATGGCCTGGAGGATCCGGCGGTGCGCGTCCAGTGACCGCGGTGGCCGGCCCGGCTCCCCGAGCGAGAAGCGGCGGGTCTCGGCGATCGGCGCGGCGATCGCGGCCATGAAATCCGCCAGCAGCGGGCTGCGCGCCGACCTGGTCACCGCCTGGTGGAACAGGCGGTCGCCCTCCTCGCCGAGCCCGCCGGCCTCGATGTCCGCCGCCATGTCATCGGGCGCCGCGGCCATGGCCGCGATGTCCGCGTCGGTCCGGCGGGCCGCCGCCAGCGCGGCCAGCTGGGTCTCGAGGGCCTCCCGGGCCTCGAGGATCTCCGGCAGCCGGTGCCGCTGCGTCATCAGCTCCATGAGGTGCCCGGAGTCGTTCGGCATCGACCGGAGGTAGATGCCGTCACCGTGGCGCACCTTCAGGGTGCCGCGGACCTCGAGCGCGACCGTCGCCTGGCACACCGAGACCCCCGGACACCATCATCGCGGCGACCGGCGTCTCCTGCCGCCAGCAGATCGAGCACGGGACCGGCCGACGGGCCTGGCATCCGCTGGAACTCGCGTACCAGGCGCTCACCAACCCTCCCGCCAGATGACGTGTTCCTCGAGAGAGGTCGACCTGCGGATCCCGGCTGGGCGATTCGTGGCTTCTAGGGCCGACCGACTTCTACGTCATCCTCAAATGGCGGTACAGACGTGCTTATGCGATGCTCAGAGCCCAGGGATCTATGACCTCGACGCCGGTGCCATCGAAGTCAAGCACGTTGCGGGTCGCGAGCGCCGCTCCCCTCGACCGGCAGATGGACGCGATAAGCGCATCGATGCTTGCGATCGGCTTCCCGGATTTCTCCCGGCTGGTGGCGATGGCCGCGTACTGTTCTGCAGCGGCCGCGTCGACCGGCAGGACCTGATCTTCGAATGTCGAGAAGATGTCGTCGGCTGCTGCGAGCAGGACCTGCTTCCTGCGCCCGTCCGGAAGCCGGGCAATGCCGTACCGGACCTCCGCAAGCGTGATGACGGTCGTGCGTAGCTCGCGTCTGTCCCGGTCGCGAACCCAGGCTGCTACCTGCGCCGCAGGCTCCGGGCGCATGAGCTCGGAGACCACGTTCGTATCGAGGATGATCACGGAGGGAAATCTGCGGCTCGCGCCGGTTCCTGGCGCCCGGGCAGTTCCAGGTCCACCCCGCCGAGCACGCCGAACCGGTCGAGCAGCGCTGTGAACAACCCGGCAGAGTCCGCGGGCTCGCGAACGGCCTCAGCGAGAATCGCGCGCGCCTCTGCCTCCATCGACCTGCCGTGGCGAGCCGCGCGCATCTGAAGGCGCCACTTCACCGTCTCATCGAGGTTACGGATGTTCAGTGCCGCCACTGCTAGCACCCCCGCTATCAATGCTATCAGAACTGCCATCATTATGCGTCTCGCAGGGTGCGGAGGGCAAGGGCGGTCTCGAGGGCGGCCAGGACGGCGTCCCAGCCCTTGTCCTCGCTGCTGCCCTCGGCGCCGCAGCGGTCGAGGGCCTGCGCGCTTGTGTCGCAGGTGAGGACACCGTTGCCGACCGGAGTGCCGGTGTCGAGCGGGACCCGGGACAGGCCGTAGGTCACCGCCTGGCACACGTAGTCGAAGTGCGGGGTCCCGCCCCGGATGACCGCGCCCAGGCAGGCGATCGCGTCGTGCCGCCGGGCCAGCTCGGCCGCCACCACGGGCAGCTCCACCGCGCCGGGCACGCGCACCACGAGCGGCTCGGCGACCCCGCAGGCCGCGGCGGCCGCCACCGCCCGCTCCAGCAGGCAGCCGGTCACCTCGGCGTGCCAGCGGGTGGCGGCGATCGCCAGCGTGAGGCCTGCGGCGTCCACGACCCGGCCGTCGGGCCGGCCCGCGCCGCTCACCGGGTTTCCAGTGCGGGCGGGGCGGGCTCGGCCGGGCGCGGCACCGTCGGTGGTGCGGCCGTTCCCGGGGAGGCCGCCTGGGGGGCCGTGGCCGCGCCGGAGCCGGAGCCGTTAGGGATAAAAAGATTGTCGAGCTGGTGTCCGAGCCGGTCGCGCTTGGCGATCAGGTAGCGCAGGTTTTCCTCTGTCGCGGGGACGGGCAGCGAGACCCGGCCGGTCACCTCGATGCCGAACCCGGACAGGCCAGCCATCTTGGCCGGGTTGTTGGTGAGCAGCCGGAGCGACCGCACGCCGAGGTCGGCGAGCATCTGCGCGCCGGTCGAGTACTCGCGGGCGTCGGCGGGCAGGCCGAGCTCCAGGTTCGCGTCGACGGTGTCGGCGCCCGCGTCCTGGAGCTGGTAGGCCCGCAGCTTGCTGAGCAGCCCGATGCCGCGGCCCTCGTGGCCGCGCAGGTAGAGCACGACGCCGCGGCCCTCGGCCGCGATCGCCGCCATCGCGGCGGCGAGCTGGGCGCCGCAGTCGCACCGCTGAGAGCCGAACACGTCCCCGGTCAGGCACTCCGAGTGCATCCGGACCAGAACCGGCTCGCCCGGCGCGTCGAGGTCGCCGAGCACCAGCGCCAGGTGCTCGGTGCCGTCCACGGAGTTCTGGTAGCCGATCGCGCGCCACTCGCCGTGCTGGTTCGGCACCCGGGTCTCCACCACCCGGCGGACGGTCAGCTCGGAGTGCCTGCGGTACTCGATCAGCTGGGCGATCGAGATCAGCGGGAGGCCGTGCTCGTCGGCGAAGGCCCGCAGCTGCGGGAGCCTGGCCATGCTGCCGTCGTCGTTGAAGATCTCGGCTACCACCCCGGCCGGCGTGAAGCCGGCCAGCCGGGCCAGGTCGACCGCGGCCTCGGTGTGGCCCGCCCGGCGCAGCACGCCCCCCTCGGCGTAACGCAGCGGGAACACGTGGCCGGGCCGCACGATCTCGTACGGCTCGGTCGCCGAGTCGACCAGGGTCCGGATGGTCCGGGCCCGGTCGGCTGCGGAGATTCCGGTGGTGATGCCGTCGCGCGCGTCCACGCTGATCGTGAACGCGGTGCCCATGTGCTCCTGGTTGTCGCTGG
>DASYXX010000041.1:0-3438 GCA_035934395.1 Streptosporangiaceae bacterium | reverse complement strand
CGGCGCGCGGCCCCTGCTGGAGCAGATCGGCGGCCTGGCCCGGAGCGCGCGGATCCACCCGGCCGGCGAGGGCGCCGGCCGGGGCTCGGCCGCGGCCGCGCCGCTGGGCCTCACCGTCCGCGAGTTCGAGGTGCTGCGCCTGGTCGCCGACGGGCGGTCGAACCCCGACATCGCCGCCAGGCTGTTCATCTCGGCCAAGACCGTCAGCGTCCATGTGTCGAACATCCTGGCCAAGATGGGCGTCGCCGGCCGCGGCGAGGCGGCCGCCGCGGCGCACCGGCTGCGCCTGTTCGACCCCGCCCGCCTGTCCTGAGCCACCCGCCCTGCGGCCGCCGGCCGGCGGAAGCCCTGCACCGTGAACAGGTGGCCGTTCTGGGTGCATTGTCGACCGACGCGAGATTAGGCCACAGTTGGTATGACGAAGCAGGAAAGCGGTACGGAGGTTGACATGAGCGACCCGGAGGTACTCTCGTTCCGGCCCGAGCCCGAGCAGTACGCGTGGACCTTCGGCGGCGCGGCCCCGGTCGCGCGGATCAGGCCTCCGGCGGTGCTCGAGCTGTGGACGGAGGACTGCTTCGCCGGCCGGGTCCGCGGCAAGGATGACCTGGTCTCGCAGGTCTGCGAGTTCCCGTTCCTCAACCCGCAGACCGGCCCGTTCTACGTCGAGGGCGCGGAGGCGGGCGACACGCTGGCGGTGCACTTCGTGTCGATCGAGCCGAGCCGCGACTGGGCCGCGTCCACCACCGTCCCGCTGTTCGGGGCGCTGACCTCCACCCACCTCACCGCGACGCTGCAGGACCCGCTGCCGGAGATCGTCTGGATGTGGGAGCTCGACCGCGGCCGGGGCACCTGCCGGTTCACCGCGCGCGACAGCGACTTCACCGCCGAGCTGCCGATGAACCCGATGCACGGGACCATCGGCGTCGCCCCGGCCAACCTCGAGGTCCGGTCGGCGCTGGTGCCGGACGCGTTCGGCGGCAACATGGACACGCCGGAGATGCGCGCCGGCGTGACCTGCTACCTGGGCGTGAACGTTCCCGGTGGGCTGCTGTCGATCGGCGACGGGCACGCCCGGCAGGGCGAGGGCGAGACGTGCGGCGTCGCGGTCGAGTGCGCGATGAACACGGTCCTCATCGTCGACCTGCTCAAGGGCCTGGCCACGCCCTGGCCGCGGCTCGAGTCCGACACCCACATCATGTCCGCCGGGTCGGTCCGGCCGCTGGAGGACGCGTTCCGCATCGCCCAGGCCGACCTGGTGCACTGGGTCGCGCAGGACCACGGGCTCTCGGTCCTGGACGCCTACCAGTTCATCACCCAGGCGGTGGAAGCGCCGCTCGCGAACGTCTGCGACACGAACTACACGTCGGTGGCCAAGCTCCGCAAGGACTACCTGCCCCGCGGCAGCGCAGCCATGCGCGGCGCGCACGCGCAGCTCAGCGAGCTGGCCCGCGGCTACCGGGCGTGAGCGGGAACCGGCCGGTCACCGCAGCTCCGCGGCGAAGGCCGCGACCGCGTCGTTGAAGGCTTCGCTCTCTTCCCAGAACGGACAGTGGCTGGACGATGCGAACGTCTGCAGGCGGCCGCCGGGTATCCGCCCGGCGATGTACTCGCCCGCACGTGGGCTGGTGAGCTTGTCGTCCTCGCCGAACAGCACGAGCGCGGGCACGTCGATCTGCGGGAGGAAGTCGCGGTAGTCGCGCAGCGTCTGGTCGAGCAGGATCGTGCTGGCAATGGCCGGCGGGACCTGAAGGATCTCGGCGGCCATCCATTCCAGGGTCTGCTCGTCCGGATTGTGCAGCATGAGCTGGGTGAACTCGTTCACGACCGCGGCCTGGTCCAATTGCAGCTGCTCGTTCATATCGCGCAGGGCAGCCATGGTGAAGACGCCGAACTCGTAGCCCTCCCAGGCGAAATCGGAGGGCGGCTGGTCGACGATGACGAGCCCGGCCACGCCGCCGGATCCGTAGGAGCGCAGGTACTCGTAGCCGACCATCGCCCCCATCGACCAGCCGACGAGCACCGGTCGCCGGACCGAGAGCTCGGCCAGGATCGCATGCAGGTCGGACGCGTAGTTCGGCACCGTGTGGCCGTGCAGGACCTTCTCCGAAGCGCCGTGACCGCGCAGGTCGGGAACGATCACGCGGAACCGGCCGGAAAGGCCGGCCAGCTGGCGCCGGAAGAACCGGCCGCTCATGCTCCAGCCGTGGATGAAGACGAGCGGCGGCCCGCTTCCCGCGGTCTCCACCGAGAACGTGACGCCGCGCGCGCGCACCTGGGCGCTCATAGCGTTCCCCCGGAGGCCGCGGTGGCGGCAGGCAGTCGCGGGCTGACATGGGGCGCCACGTCGCGGGCAAAGCGGGTGGCCCAGTCATGCCGCACGTCGACGGGAATCCCCGGTGTGGCGAAATGCAGAATGATGTGGTTGAAACCCACGTCGAGATAGGCCCCCAGTTTTCGGAGGACCGTTTCGGCCGAGCCGATCAGCTGCCATTCACACCACGGCACGATGCCTTCTGGGCGGGTCCGCTCTTCCATTCCAGCGAAGATCCGCTGCCACGCCTCATAGCCCGGCGTATGCGCCCAGTCCGTGGCGTGCGGCGCGTAATGATCGATCTGCGCCTGCATGAAGCGCGGCTTGTACCGGCAGGCCTGCATGATGGCCTCGTCGTCGGTGTCCTCGACGATGCAGTCGATCATGATGGGGAACGTGACGGCCGATGTGTCCAGACCGGTCTCGGCCGCCGCGGCGGCCCAGGAGCGGAGCGTGTCGGCCTGCCGCTGGATGTCGCCGATCGTGTTGCACAGCGGGGGCAGGCCGAGCCTGGCCATGATCCCGGCGCTGTCCGGGCTGCCGATCGCGCCGTAGAAGTGCAGTTGCGCGGTCCGCGGCGCGGGCCGGATCCGGACCTGCTGCGGTACGGACAGGTGCGCGCCCGCGTAGCGGAGGGGCTCCCCGGTCATCCCCTCCCGGAGGATGTCCCACGTCTCGGCGAAGCGCTGCCGCGCCTCGCCCATGTCCAGGCCGAACGCGTCGAACTCGAACTTCGCTGTCCCCCGCCCGAGGCCAAGATGCAGCGGCTGGTCGGTGAGCTCGGTCAGCATGGCGATCTGGCTGGCTAGCCGCAGCGGATGATGCCATGGAGTGACAATCACGCAGGTGCCGAAGCTCAGCTCGGGATGGCGGCCCGCCAGGTGGGCGATGAGCAGCGCCGGGTCGGGGGTCGGGAAGTAGTCGCTGAAGTGGTGCTCGAGTACCCAGGCCGTGCCGAAGCCCAGCTGCGAGTAGAGCTCGCAGTCGGCCAGCATGCCGCGGTAGAGATCCAGGTCGCTTGCGCCCGGGGCCCCGGCCGCCGCCACCACGCAGCCGAACTCGACGCCTCCGCCTGCCGCCATACCGACCTCCCAACAGGCCCTTTGGTCTGAGTATCGTACCAATGC
>DASYXX010000424.1:0-8363 GCA_035934395.1 Streptosporangiaceae bacterium | reverse complement strand
TTCGTCAGGGCGCTCGTCTGGCCGGCCGCGATCGTGGCGATAGTGGTCTGCCTGCGCCGCCCGATCGTGGACATCCTCATGCAGCTGGCCTCGGGCCTGCGCCGGCTTCGGGCCGGGCAGTCCGACGCCGAGTTCGACCGGATCGCCGGCCAGATGAAGGCGGAGCTGACCGCCTCGGTGTCGGCCGGCGGGCCCGGCCCGGAGGCGATCCCGGTGCTGCTCAGGTTCGCGACCGCGGCCGAGGACGAGCCCGCGTCGGCCGTGGCCCAGGCGTTCGGGTCGGTCGATGTGGCCCTGCGGGAGCTGCTGGGCTCGAGCGGCAAGCTGGTGCCCGTCGGGACCGGGGACCCGACCGCCGTGGCCCGCTTCGCGCGGGATCAGGGGCTCGTGCCCGAGTCGGTCGTCCGCGCGGTCGACGGCGCGGTGGTGCTCAGGAACTTCGCCGCCGCCGATCCGGCGCGGGTGACCAGGGACCACGCGGTGAAGTACCTGTCGCTCATCGACGCCCTGCTCTTCGCCCTAGCCGCGCAGCGGGACCGGTCCGTTACCAGGCACTCCCAGGTGCCCTAGAGGCAGCTGGGGGCGAAAAGGCTGTCCTTTCGTTGCCGAGTCGTCGCCTGAAGTTTGGCCAGCTCCTTTATCGTCTCCGGCTGGAGTGTCCGGCCTCGCGGCCGGACGTCGGCCCCCCGCTAGGAGGAGGACGGGATGGAGCAGCTACAAGGGCGGCGTCGCTGGCGCCTGAGAGCTTCACGGCGGCGGGGCGTGCAGGTCACCGCGGTGCTGGGGAGCGCGGCGCTGGTCAGCGCGCTCGGCGTCGCGGTGAGCGCCTCCGCCGGGCTGGCCTCGGCCGGCCATGCGGCCAGGGCCGCCGACTCGTCGAGCTGTCGCCTCGCCAACGGCATCAAGCACGTGATCTCGATCCAGTTCGACAACACGCACTTCTTCCGCGACAACCCGAACGTCCCCTCGGACCTGCAGCTGATGCCGAACCTGCTGCACTTCATCGAGGGCAACGGCACCCTGCTGTCGAACAACCACACCCCGCTGATCGCGCACACGGCCAACGACATCGTGACCACGTTCACCGGCCTGTACGGCGACCGGCACGCCTTGGGCGTCGGAGCCAACAGCTACAACACCTACAACGCCGACGGCACGACCGACCCCGCGGGTTCGTTCGCCTACTGGACCGACCCGGTCTTTGACACCGCGCATACTCCGAACCCCGGCCATGACACCACCCCGGCCATGGTCTACTCCGCGACGCCGCCGGCCACCACCAACCCGGCGCCGGCCCCGAACACGATCACCCCGGCACCGTGGGTCCCGTTCACCCGCGCGGGCTGCAACGTGGCCGACGTCTCGATCGCGAACGCCGACCTCGAGAACACCGCGGTGGACATCCCCAAGGTGTTCGGCGCCAACTCGCCTGAGGTCAACCAGCTCAACAGTGACACCGACCACTTCAAGGACGCCGAGACGGCCGACTACGTCGGCGTGTCCGTGCATTGCGCCCAGGGCAGCGCGTTCTGCGCCGACGCCAAGGGCGTGAAGTTCGGGCAGACCACGGCGACGAACACGGCCGCGCCAGACGTGCTGCCGGACGAGCCGGGCGGCTACAACGGCTTCCAGGCCCTGTTCGGCCACCGGTACATCGCGCCGCAGCTCGGCGCCGGGACGCCGAACCTGACCCATAACGGCTTCCAGGTGACCAACGCGGCCGGCAACCTCGTCGACCTGACCGGGAACGAGATCGACGGCGCGTTCCTGACCAACCACCCGGGCTTCCCCGGATTCGGTGACATCAGCCCCGCACAGACCCTGGGATACACCGCCGACCTGCTCGAGTCCGGCGTGCCCGTGGTCTACGGCTACATCTCCGACCTGCACGGCAACCACGGTCTTTCCGGCACGCCCGACTGCAACAACGCGCCGGACGCCCTGCCCACCGGCACGGCGTGCTACATCGAGCAGGCGCAGGCCTACAACCAGCAGTTCGGGATCTTCTTCAAGCGGCTGGCCGCTGACGGGATCACGCCGCAGAACTCGCTGTTCATCTTCACCTCCGATGAGGGCGACCACGTGGCCGGCGCCAACGTCGGCCGGTTCGTCCAGCCCACCCCGGCGGGCTGCGACGGCGCGAAGGTCAGCGGCGACACCGTGACCCCGGACGTGCTCTGCACATACCCGGCGGGCACATTCGGTGAGCTCAGCGGCAACATCACCGGCCTGCTCGCCACCCAGAAGAACAACACCACGCCGTTCACCGTGGCACGGGACTCCGCGCCCGTGTTCTACGTGAAGGGCCAGCCAGGGCCCAACGACCCCCAGGTACGGCAGCTCGAGCACGACGTGGCCGGGCTGACCAACCTCAACCCGTACACGGGCACCACGCAGCCGATCACGAACTACCTGGCCGACCCGACCGAGATGGCGATCCTGCACATGACGAACGCCGACCCGGCGAGGACGCCGACGCTCACCATGTTCGCCAAGCCCGACTACTTCCTCTCCGCGGGCTCGGCGACGTGCAGCGGGTCCTGCGTGACCCAGGACCCGGGCTTCGCCTACGACCACGGTGACTACGCGGCCGAGATCGACACCAACTACCTCGGCCTCGTGGGACCCGGCGTCAGGCGCCTCGGGCTGGACGGGACCGGCGCCGCTGACGGCCCGAACTCGGCCGGACCGAACAGCGGCCAGGTCACCGTGCCCGGCTCGCACACCCGCGGGCCGTGGGTCGACGAGACCGACGTCCGGCCGACGACGCTGTACCTCACCGGCCTGCTGGACGACTACCAGTCCGACGGGCGGGTGATCACGCAGGTCCTCACCCACCCGAACCACGCGCTGCGGAGTGACGGCGTGACCGCCCTGGGGGCGTGCTACAAGCAGCTCAACTCCAGCGTCGGCCAGTTCGGCACGTTCACGCTGCGGGCCGCGACCGCGGCGATCGAGAGCACCAGCCCAGGCGACACGACCTACACCCGCGTCGACAGCGTGCTGCGGTCCCTCGAGGTCGCCAGGGACCGGCTGGCCGGCCTGATCAAGGGAGAGCTGGCGGCCGCCGCGTTCGGTGACCAGCGGATCCACCATGTGGGCCAGCAGATCGACGCCTGCGAGTCCCTCATCCACGCCGCCCACCGCCTGGCCACGTAGCAGGCGGCGAGCGGAATAACCTGACCGGCTGATCTCGCGGCCCCGGGAGCCCTGCTCCCGGGGCCGCGTCGGCGTCGGCGGGCCCGGCTCGCGGGGCTCGCCCCGCTCGCGCGGCTCGCCAGGCCAGCGAGTGCGCTAACTGCTGCGGTAACAGCAGTTTCCGCACGCCGACGACCCCCTTGCGGCCACTCACGCCACTCCAGCCACACCGGTCCTTCGAACTGGCGGCCATTAGATAATGATCGGCCGGCCGGCCGCGCGGGTCCCGGGCCAACCTGGGAGACTGACGGGAACTTGTGGCATGCCAAGCGGGCGGTAGCGGAGAAGGGACGGGGCGATGGCCGATCCGGGAAGCGCTGTCGAAGTCCAGGGCACGGTCGCCGTGCGCGGAACGGTGGCGAGCGATCCGGACGCGCTTGTCGCGCAGATCGAGCGCACGCGGGAGAACCTGGCGCAGACCATTGACACGCTCGCCGAGCGGGTCAGCCCGGCGGGCAACGTGCGCCGGCTGCGCGAGCGCGCCCTCGAGCAGGCCAGTCGGCCCGAGGTGCGCCTGGCGGCCGCCGCGGTCGGCCTGGCGGTGATCGGCGTGGCGATCCTCAGGATCTGGGGCCGGCGCCGGAAGTAGCCCGGGCCGGGCCGGTGAACGAGCACGCGGGAAGCGCGGCGCTGGTCACCGGCGGGTCGAGCGGCATCGGCCGTGCGGTGGCCGAGCTGCTCGCCGCCGGGGGCGCGTCGGTCGCGGTGTGCTCGGTGGACGACGCCGAGGCCCGCGCGGTCGCGGCAGCGATAACGGGCCGGGGCCACACGGCGATGCCCGTGGCCGCCGACGTTCGTGACCCGGCGTCGGTCGCGGCGGCGGTGCAGGCGACCGTGGCGGCGTTCGGGTCCCTGGACACCCTGGTCACGTCTGCGGGCGTGCAGGCGTACGGGACCGCGGCGGACACCGACGACGCGACCTGGGATGACATCTTCGCGGTCAACGTGAAGGGGGTGTTCCTCGCGATCCGCGCGGCACTGCCGCACCTGCGACGGAGCGCGCGGGGCGCGATCGTGATCGTGTCGTCGGTGCAGGCGCTGGCCAGCCAGGCCCGCGTGACCGCCTACGCGGCCAGCAAGGGCGCGCTGAACGCCATGACCCGCTCGCTGGCGATCGACGAGGCCGCTCACGGCGTCCGCGTGAACGCCGTGTGCCCGGGCTCGGTCGATACCCCCATGCTGCGCCGGTCGGCCCGGCGGTTCAGCGACGGCAGCGCGCAGGGAGCACAGCAGACCGTCGCGGAGTGGGGGCGCTCGCACCCGCTGGGCCGGGTCGCGCGGCCTGCCGAGGTGGCCGAGGTCGTCGGCTTCCTGGCCAGTCCCCGGGCGAGCTTCGTGACCGGGGAGGACATCCGGGTCGACGGCGGGCTGCTGGCCGGGCTGGCCGTGGCGCTGCCCGTTACGCCCGCCGAATAGCGCCCGGCACGGCAAGAATGCCGTAACTCGCGAACGTTCGGTGCGCTGAGCCAGCGCGCGCAGTCACCGGCCGTCACGCCCAGGCCCTGATCCTAGGCTTCCGCGAGACCCTCCTCCGGAGGACCTGGTGGGGCCGGTGCATCCCCGACGGCACCGGCTCCGGCAGGCGGGGCGGAGGCGGAAGCGGCCGGGGCTGAGGCGGCAGAGGGGGTGGCCGGGGCGGGGGAGGGCGTGGCCGGGGCGGGGGAGGGGGTGGCCGGGGTGGGCACAGGAACAGTGGCGGACGGCAACGGTGGGCCGGACGGGCGGATTGCGGCCCGCGTGGCACGCCGGTGGCCGACCATGAGGCTGGCGACCCCGGCGAGGGCCAGCACCAGCAGCGCGGCGATGGAGCAGGCGATCAGCAGCGCCAGCACCAGGTAGGCGTCCGAGCGCGTGTCCGCGGGGGCCAGGCCCTCGGTGACATAGGTCCGCGGCGTGTGCAGCGCGGTGAACGAGAGACCGTGGTTGACGAGAACCACCCGGCCCGCCATACCGCTGATCGGGACCGGGCCCCACTTTCGTGAGTCGACCGAGATCGTGCGGCTGTCACCCATCACCCAGATCTGTCCCGGGCCGAGGCTGACCGAGAACCCCGACCGCGACGGCGGGTCGCCCGGATACAGGTAACTCTCGTCCAGCGGCCTGCCGTTGACGGTGACGCGGCCCCTGGAGTCGCAGCAGGCCACGTGATCACCCGGCAGGCCGATCACCCGCTTGACGAAGACGGTGCTGGTGCCGGAGACGCTGACCGGGACCCGGAGCACGACCACGTCGCCGCGGCGCACCCCGGTTCCTGGCGCGAGCAGGACCCGGTCTCCGGACGGCACCGTGTTCTCCATCGTGGGAGTGGACACCGCGTACACCCGCGTTATCACGAACAGCATCACGATGCTGACGACCAGCAGGACCACCGCGAGACCGGTCAGCGCCCAGAAGACGATCCGGGCGACGCGCGACCTGGTGGCCGCCCGCGGTGGCGACCCGACCCCGCCGGGCGATTCACGCCCGCCCTCCAGCCCTGCGGGGTTGTCCTGTGCCATGGGCGCCTCATGTATGCGGGGGCGGACCAGCCGGCGGCTGCTCAAATGATCATAGAAAACTCTTGCCCTCGCCCCGGTAGGTGGGGGCGGTCGCGACGACCGCGCTGCCCTCGATCAGGTGCAGCTCGTTGAACCGCTCGCACAGCTCGCCCGCCTTGGCGTGCCTGAGCCACACGCGGTCGCCGATCCGCAGGCGGTCCGCCGCGGCACCCAGCAGCGGCGTCTGCACCTCGCCGGCGCCCTCCTGGCCGTCCAGGCGCAGCCCGGCCGGGAGGTAGGGGCTCGGCAGCCGGGCCCGGTTTCCGGCGCCCGAGGCCAGGTACCCCCCGCCGAGCGCGGTGACCACGCCGGGCCCCGGCCTGCGCACGACGGGCAGCGCGAACAGCGCCGCCGGTCGGCCGCGGAAACCCCGGTAACCGTCGAACAGCCGCGGGTGATAGAGCCCCGATCCGGCGCCGATCTCGGTCACCGCAGCCTCGGCCGCGGTGTTCTCGATCGAGCCGGTACCGCCGCCGTTAACGAACTCCAGCGGGGCGATCTCCCGGACCGCCGCCACGATAGCGGCCCGGCGCCGGGCCAGCTCCGCCCCGGACGTCCGCTGCATGTACCGAACGGCCATCGCGTACAGCGGCCGGCCCTCCGGGCTGTCGCCGACCCCGGCTATCTGCGCCTCGTACCCCATCAGGCCGGCCAGCCGCAGTCCCGGCCGGGCGAGGATCGCGGCGGCCAGGGCGGCGGCGTCGGCGGGCGTCCGGATCGCCGACCGGCGTGCGCCGGCGCGCATCAGCCCGCGCAGCGCCAGGTAGCCCGCGTCGATATCGATGCATACCCTGACCGGGTACGGCCCGCCCGTGCCGGCCGCCCCGGTGGTGGCTGGCCCGGTGCTGGCTGGAACGGCGCTGGCGGCCGCCTTCTCGATCATGTCGAGATGCTCGAGGCAGTCCACCATCACGGTGATGGCCGCGGCGGCGGCCGGGTCGCCGGCCAGCCGGGCCAGTGCGGTGTGGTCGGCGGTGGGATAGGCGACGACGATGTCGTCGCAAGCGCCGCGGGAGGCTAGCCACAGCGCCTCGGGCAGGGTGAAGGCCAGGATGCCGCGGAAGCCGTCCATCCGCAGCACCTGGCCGATCAGCTCGCGGCAGCGCACGGACTTGCTCGCCAGCCGGATCGGCTTCCCCGCGGCCCGCCTGGTCATCGCCTCGGCGTTGGCGCGCATGGCCGTGAGGTCCACCACGGCGAACGGCGGCTCGAGGTGCGCGGTCGCCGCGTTGTAGCGCTCCAGGTCACCAGGCGGAAGGGGGGTCGTCACGCATCGTCCCTGATGAGGTCCTCGTACTCGGCGGCGGACAGCAGGCCGGGCGGCAGCTCGCCGTCGGAGGCGGGCAGGGCGACCTTGAACAGCCAGCCTGCCCCGTACGGGTCGGAGTTGATCAGCCCCGGGTTCTCCTCGATCTCCGGGTTGACCTCGGTCACCTCGCCGTCGACGGGGGAGTACAGGTCGCTGACCGACTTGGTGGACTCGACCTCGCCGCAGGGCTCGCCGGCCGTCACCTTGGTCCCCGGCGCCGGGATGGACACATAGACGACGTCGCCGAGCGCGTTCTGGGCGTGGTCGGTGATGCCGACCGTGGCGGTCGACCCTTCGATGGCGGTCCACTCGTGCTCGGCCGTGTACTGCAGCTCCTCGGGAACGGTCGTCATGGTGGCAGTCTCCTCGTGCGTATGAGTGCGGCCGGCCGGTCAGGCCGGCCGATGGCGGAGCCGGTGGTAGAAAGGCAGCGGCATCAAGACAGCGGGCTCGGCGCTGCCCCTGACGTCAACGGCGAGCCGGCCGGGCTTGCCCTCCTCGTCGGCCTGGCGCGCCTGGCGCGCTACGTCGGCCTCAACGTACGCCATAGCGATCGGCCGGCCGAGCGTCGGGGATGGCGCACCGCTGGTCACCGTGCCGGTCGCGACCCCGTCCCAGAGCACCGGGTACCCGTGCCGTGGTATCCGCCTGGTCTGGCCGGCCAGGCCGACAAGCTCACATTCCGGCTCGGCCTCGGCGCGCTTGGCGAGGGCCGCGCGGCCCACGAAGTCGCCGGGCTTGCCGAGCTTCACCACCCGGCCCAGGCCCGCGTCGTACGGGGTCACGTCGGGCCCGAGCTCGTTGCCGTAGAGCGGCATCCCGGCCTCCAGCCGCAGCGTGTCCCGCGCGGCCAGGCCCGCGGGAATCAGGCCGTCGGCGGCGCCCGCCGTAGTGAGCGCCTCCCAGAGCGGCCTGGCGTCCTGCGGCCTGGCGAACAGCTCGAAGCCGTCCTCGCCGGTGTAGCCGGTGCGGGCCAGCAGCAGCCGGCATCCGGCCACGGTCGCGGGATAGCTGGCGTAGTACTTCACCGCGGTCAGGTCGGCGTCGGTGATCGGGGCGAGGATGCGCGCCGCGCTGGGCCCCTGGAGGGCGATCAGCGCGTAGTCGTCGGTCAGGTCCGTGACCTGCGCGTGCCGGCTGCCCAGGCCGTCAGCTCCGGCCCGGGCGGCCAGCTCGCGGAAGACGACCTCGGTGTTGGCGGCGTTCGCGACCACGAGGAACTCGTCCTCGGCGAGCCGGTAGACGATCAGGTCGTCGAGTATCCCCCCGTCCGGCGCGCAGATCATCGTGTAGCGGGCCCGGCCGGGAGCCAGTGCCGA
>DASYXX010000393.1:0-1848 GCA_035934395.1 Streptosporangiaceae bacterium | reverse complement strand
GGCAGCGCGATCATCGTGACCCGGCGCCCCGAGCGGAAGTCGTGGACCGGCCAGCCGCGGCTTCGCGCCTCTGCCCGCAGGGCCATGTCCGGATTGACGGCGTTCGGGTGGCCGACGAGCGTGAGCATGGGCAGGTCGTTGACCGAGTCGCTGTAGGCAGCGCACCGGGCCAGGTCGAGACCCTCGCGCGCGGCGAGCGCCCGGACCGCGGCCGCCTTGGCCTCGCCGTGCAGCAGCCCGCCGACCAGGCGCCCGGTGTACACCCCGTCCACGGTCTCCGCGACGGTCCCGAGCGCGCCGGTGAGGCCGAGCCTGCGGGCCAGGATGCTGGCGAGCTCGACCGGCGTGGCGGTAACGAGCCAGACCCGCTGGCCGGCGTTCAGGTGGCGCTGGGTCAGTTCCCTGGCGCCCTCCCAGATCCGGTCGGCCATGCTGTCGTCGTAGATCTCCTCGCCCAGCCTGACGATGTCGGCCACGCTGTGGCCGGCGACGAACGCCAGGGCCGCCTGCCGTGCGGCGTCGATGTGGTCGGAGTTCTCGGCGCCGCGGAACCGGAAGTAGAGCTGACCCCAGGTCATCCGGGCCAGGTCACGCGGGCCGAACATCTTGCGGGCGGCGAGGCCGCGGGCGAAGTGATAGATCGAGGCGCCCCGCATGAGGGTGTTGTCGACGTCGAAGAACGCCCCGGCCGACGGGTCCGGTACCGGCGCAGGCCGCTCCACGTCGGCGGCCGCGGCGGAAGCCTGCCCGGCCAGAGCCGCCTGGTTCCCAGGGAGCCGTCGCGACAGCCGCCACATGCTACGAGCGTACCGGGGCGGGCCCGGAACCGCCCCTGGCAGCGGCCGGCGCGCCGGCCAGCATGGCGCCTGGTCAGCAGTACGGTCGCAGAATTCACGCGCGTCGGGCACCATAGTCAGCAATGTCTTTTCACTTCCTGGCGGGGATCGTCGGCGCGCTGGCCGCCGCCGCGGGCACCGGCGTGCTGGTCGCGCGGTGCCTTCGCGTGCCCAACGCCGCCCTGGTGGCCTGCACCACCGCGATCGTCGGGCTTACCATCTCGCTCGGCGCCCAGGCTCTCGGCTACGGCATCGGGTTCGGGTCGATCTCATTCCGGGCCATGGAGCTCGGCGCCCAGCTCGTCGCGCCGCTGGCGCTCGGGATCGGGCTCGCCGAGCTCGCCGGGAAGACCATCACCGCCAGGTTCGCCGCCCGGCTGCTGCTGACCGCGGTGGGGATCGTGGCCCTCGTCGTGCTCGCCACCGACCCGCTGAGCGCGGCGCCCTTCACCAAGGCCTGGCCGGCACCGGGCATCTACTACCAGCTCTTCCCCAACAAGCTGCTCGAGTACGTGCTGGCCCCGGCCACCGTGATCGTGGCGCTGATCGCGATCGGGGTGACCGCCGCCCGGCCGCGGCAGGACCCGGCCTGGCGCGACGCCCTCGCTCCCGCCGGATCGGCCGCGGCCGCGGCCCTCCTGCTCTCGGTGCCGGGCATGGCCACGCTCCTGAAGGTGACGCTGCCGCTCGGCTCGCTGTTCACGGCGCTGTGCATCCTGGCCGCGGGAGCGACGTGGTTCGCGGGGGTGCAGGTCAGCCAGCTCCGGCTCCACGTCCTGCGGCAGGAACCCGGCGGCGAGGCGATCGACCGCTGGGAACCCGGGCGGGCCTGGGCCGAAGCGCCCGACGCGACCGGGGACTTCGATCCGGTCGCCGCCGATGACGAGTTCGGAATCTACCGCGGCAACAGCGGCTCCCACCGGCAGCGCAACGATGATCTGGATTACCGCGATCTCAGCGGCTTCGACGAGCAGCCCGTCGCACACGACGGATTCCGCGGCGACCCGTACGA
>DASYXX010000036.1:0-3689 GCA_035934395.1 Streptosporangiaceae bacterium | reverse complement strand
TACCCGTACGAGGGCAACTACACCACCTACCTGGAGACCAAGGCCTCCCGCATCAAGGTCGAGGGCGCCAAGGACGCCAAGATGCGCAAGCGCCTCGACGACGAGCTCGACTGGGTCAGGTCCAGCCCGCGCGCCCGGCAGGCGAAGTCCCGCGCCCGCCTCGAGCGGTACGAGCAGATGGCGAATGAGGCGGACAAGAACCGCAAGCTGGACTTCGAGGAGATCCAGATCCCGCCAGGCCCGCGGCTCGGCAGCCTGGTCGTCGAGGTCGCCGACCTGAGCAAGGGCTTCGGCGACCGGGTGCTGTTCGAGGACCTCAGCTTCAGCCTGCCACCCAACGGGCTGGTGGGCGTCATCGGCCCGAACGGCGTCGGCAAGACCACGCTGTTCAAGATGATCGTGGGCGAGGAGAAGCCGGACCACGGGTCGATCCGGATCGGCGACACCGTCCAGATCGCCTACGTCGACCAGCTGCGCTCCGGGATCGATCCCGACAAGACCGTCTGGGAGGCCATCTCCGACGGGGATAACTTCATCAGGGTCGGCCACACCGAGATACCCAGCCGCGCCTACGTGGCCGCGTTCGGGTTCAAGGGCCCCGACCAGCAGAAGCCGGCCGGGCTCATGTCGGGCGGCGAGCGCGGCCGGGTCAACCTCGCGCTGACCCTGAAGCAGGGCGGCAACCTGCTCCTGCTCGACGAGCCCGCGAACGACCTCGACGTCGAGACGCTGTCGTCGCTGGAGAACGCCCTGCTCGAGTTCCCCGGCTGCGCGGTGATCACCAGCCACGACCGGTGGTTCCTGGACCGGATCGCGACGCACATCCTGGCCTGGGAGGGCGGGTCGCACTGGTTCTGGTTCGAGGGCAACTTCGAGGCGTACGAGAAGAACAAGATCGACCGCCTCGGCGCCGAGGCGGCGCGGCCGCACCGCGTCACCTACCGCAAGCTCACCCGCGACTGACCGCGCCCCTGAAATATCCGTAACGCCGCCGCTCGGGCGGCCTCGGACGCAGAGGCCGCCTCAGGCGGGAGTAAGGCCCAGGTCCGGCCCCCCACCCGTCCGGGCCTCCCGGTTGACCAGGCTGTGAGCGGCCATCACGAGGTAGTCCCACAGCTGCGCGTCCCTGGCCTCGTCGAGTTCCAGCTCGTCGAGCGCCGTGCGCATGTGGCGCAGCCAGGCGTCGCGCTCTGCCGCCCCGATGGCGAAACGCGCGTGCCGCATCCGCAGCCTGGGGTGGCCGCGCTGCTCGCTATAGGTGCCGGGGCCGCCCCAGTACTGGATCAGGAACAGCCGCAGGTGCTCCTCGGCCGGGCCGAGATCCCGGCTCGGGTACACCTGCCGCAGCTGCGGATCCTTGGCGACTTCCTGGTAGAACCTGCTCACCAGGCGGCGGAAGGTCTCTTCCCCGCCCACGGCCTCGAAGAAGCTCAGCTCGGTTGTCTCGTTCATGGCTCCGACCAGCCTACGTGCCCGAGGGCCGCGGGGCGGACGCGTCGCCCAGCGTCCCCTGGGCCGTGGCCGGGCTGGGCGGGGCCGCCGCCGGGCTGGCCGGTGCCGCCAGCGGCTGGACCCCCGCGGCGACGCCGTCGGCGACGGCGTCGTCTCCGGGTGCGACCTTTGAGCCGTCGGCCAGGCCCGACGCGTCGAGCGAGGTCTTCAGCCGCTCCGTGAGCTCGCGCTGGACCTCCCACTGACGCAACGGCACGGTCCGAGCCACGACCCGCAGCAGCACCGCGTCGGTGTACAGGGTCTGGACGCCCCACACCTCGGGCTCCTCCAGGATGATCTCGTGCCAGGCCGGCTCCTGCCACATGGCGGTCGCCGTCTGCGCCATTACCTGGCGCACCTGCGGTATGTCATGGCGGTACGGAACCGGGAAGTCGACCACGGCCCTGGCCCAGCCCTGGGACTTGTTGCCCGCCTTCGTGATCGTGCCGTTGCGGACGTGCCAGACGACCCCGTTCACGTCCCTCATCCGGGTGATCCGCAGGCTCACGGCCTCGACCGTTCCCGAGGTGCCGCCGACGTCGATCACGTCCCCCACCCCGTACTGGTCCTCGACCAGCATGAATACCCCGGCCAGGAAGTCCTGGACGAGGTTCTGCGCGCCGAACCCGAGCGCCACGCCGAGGACCGCGGTGCTGGCCAGGAGCGGCGCCAGGTTCACGCCCATGTCGCCGAGTATGATCACTGCCGCGATGCCGAAGATCGTCAGCGACGCCGCGTTGCTGAGGATGGAGCCCAGCGCGGCGGCCCGCTGCAGCCGCCGCTCGCGGAACAGCAGGCGGGCCCTGTCGCTGCCGTTGTCGCCGTCCTTGGTGGCCCGCGCCGTCATCTTGCGGATCGCCCGGTGCGCGGCCGCGCGGATGACCAGCGCGATCAGGACCACGAAGCCGATCCGGATCGCGAGGCGAATCGGACCGTCCAGGTAGACCGTGGTCAGGTCGGCCGCCTTCGTGCTGTGCGTCAGGTCCCATACGAGGCGGCACGCGATCCCGGGGTTCGGGCTGTGGCAGGCCTCGACGAGCGAGCCGCCGGAGGAGGCGGGGGGCCTGGCGGCGAGCATCTGGGGGTACACAACAACCTCCGTTCCGTTCGACAGCGCCTCCCATAGTCGCCGGCTCCCGGGAGTGGCCGGTACGGACTTGGCGCATCCGGGGAGTGTCCCGACGAGGGCCGCCGCGTCCCCGAACGTCCGATTCCACTGCCCCAGGGCGGCCCTGGCCCGTCAGCTCAGGGCCCAGGAACTCGTGGCCGGCACGCCACCGGGCCGCATCGCCGCGCGGCCGACCGTCATGTTGCCCTGTGCCGGGCGAAGGCCCGGGCGGACGCGCTCGTCGCCGCGCATCCGCAGGCGGGGGACGGCGTCGAAGGTGCCGTCTCGGTCCACAACGCCGCCGCGGCCTCGCCCGAGCCGCTGTCGACGGCGGGCCCGTACTGGGCGACCAGCTGCATGATCCCCGACCTGGTCCGCCAGGGCGCCGACCCTTGCCGCCAGCATGTCGACCGTGGCGCGAAGCTCGTCGATCTCGCTCATCCGGCCCGCTGCTGCCGGCCTCGATGGCCGTCAGCGCGGCTGTTGCAGGTAGACGTCGAGGTGGCGGATCTTGCCGTCTTCGTTGAACTCGTAGACCGACAGTGAGTTGACCACGGCGACGCCGCCGGGGCGGGTATGGCGTTCCTCGATCTCGAGGTAGACCAGGCCGGGCAGCTCGGAGACCCGCCGCACGGTCGTGTCGAAGCCCATGGACGCGGCAGCCCACTGAGTCAGGAACTCGGTGTACTGCTGCCAGTTCATGACTTCCAGCCAGGTGCCGACCCGCTCGAATTCGCCGGTGGCCACGAACTCGGCCAGCCGGACCCAGCCGGCTGGCGTGAACCCTGGGTCTCTGGCCGCCTTTACCAGCTGCTTCAGGGTTGCTTCGAAGTCGAGGACCGCGCGGGACAGCGGGCCGTCGCCGTTGCTGCCTGCGTCGTTGCTGGTGACGGTCATTGCGCCGGCGCCGGGCGCGGGCCCCGCGGCAGGATGTGGGGGAGGTCCTCGGTGGTCAGGATTCCGGGGGGCGCGGCGCACACATAGGGGATGGCGTTGACCGGGCCGTTGGCGTTGTAGGCGGGAACGAACGAGGCGAGGTCGTCGAGCGGGACGGGCAGGGGCATGGCGATGTCGAACGGCGCGTCTCCGT
>DASYXX010000343.1:0-13969 GCA_035934395.1 Streptosporangiaceae bacterium | reverse complement strand
GCTCCAGGCAGTTCCGGGTGATCTGCAGGCTGCGGGTCGACAGCCGGTCGGAGAGCGCATCCAGGGTCTCCTGGACGTCTCCGGCGGTAAGGTCCCTCAGCTTGACCGTCCCCAGCCGTTCCCGCAGCGGCTTGACGGTGTCGCGGTAGAGCTCGACGGTTCGCTCGGACCGGCCGTTGAGCCCGCTGGCCAGCCAGTCGTCCAAAGCGTCGCCGACTGTGTAGCTGGCGCTGGACCGGACTCCGCGCTCCAGCTCGCGATGCAGCTTCCGGAGCTTGTCCTTCACCTCAGTCTTCGTCTTGCCGGTCACCTTCCGGCGGACACGCCTGCCCCCCTTGTGGCCTAACGAGACGGCGCCGACCCAGGAGTGGTTGGCGCGGTCGAAGTAGATCGAGTCATCGCCGTGTCCGCGGCGCGTGCTTACTTCGCTCATGGCCTGACGGTAGCACTTTGGCTCTTGGTTTGGCTCTTGCGCGAAGCCGCGATCTCTTAGCCAGGACGCTAGTAGGCCTCCTAGCTGCAAGAACTTGGTGGGCGCAGCTGGGTTCGAACCAGCGACCCCTCGCTTGTAAGGCGAGTGCTCTACCGCTGAGCTATGCACCCTCGCCGCGCGCCTGGGCCTGCCCCGGGCGTCATCGGCGGCAACCGGGGCCAGCGTACCCGCTCCAGGCCGCCGCCCGAAGTAACGTTCGAACCGGTACCGGTCCCGGGAACGCTAGCCGATTCTGGCGGGCCGGCCGGCTCGGCCGAGGACCCGCGCGAGCGCCAGCTCGACCTCTTCGGCCAGCCCGGGCGTCTCGCCGAAGCCCGGCTCCGGGCGAGGCTCGCCTTCGCCCGGCGAGCCCGCAGCCGGCGGGCCAGCGGCCGGCGGGGCGGCTCCCGTGGGCACGCCGGTCACCGGGCCGGCGTCGCCGGAAGCGCTGCCGGGGTCCCGGACGTAACCGCAGTCCCGGCACTCGACCTCGCCCAGCCTGCGCACCAGGTGCGCGCTCAGGCACACCGGGCACCGGTCGAGTTCCGCCATCCAGTCCGTTGATGACTGGCATGTCGGGCAGATGAGCACCTGGCGGTCGGCCCGGACCCCTCGTTTCCAGGGGCTCTCCCCCCGGTCCGGGTCGACCTGCCGTGCACCACAGCGATAGCAGGGCATTGACGTATGTCCCGATTCTGCCGTTTCCCCCAGATCGCGGCCTGGCCGACTAGTCCAGCTCCGCCAGCGCTTTCTGATACTCGGCGATATCACGTGCCTGCGGTATGGGGTTCACTACCTTCCACCGCACGACGCCATTCTTGTCGATGATGAAGGTGCCGCGCGTGGCGATCCCCATCTTCTCATCGAATACGCCGTACGACTTCGCCACCGAGCCGTGCGGCCAGAAGTCAGAGAGTAGCTCGAACTCGAAGTGCTCGGCGTCGGCCCAGGCCCGGTGCGCGTAGCCGGAGTCAACCGACACCGTGAGCAGCTCCACGTCGTCGCGCGTGACCTCGGGGAACTCGTCGCGCATCGCGCACAGCTCGCCCGTGCAGACGCCGCTGAACGCCAGCGGGTAGAACACGAGCACGACGTTCTTCTGGCCGCGGAAGCCCGAAAGCTTCACCGGCGTGCCGTGCTGGTCCCTCAGCTCGAAATCCGGGGCCTGATCGCCGACCTCGACCGCCATCGCTGGTCACCTTTCCGCGTGGAGTGCTGACGCGGGCCGCAGACCGGGCCCGCAAGCGCGAGACGCACCCAGTCTGCCATCAGAGTCCGACAGCCGCGCCACACACTCCCGCGGCAGCCCCGCGCGGGGCCGGGCCCAGAGCCCGGCGCCGCGCCTAGCCATACCCCGGCACATCTCCGGCACCCCCGAGCTACCCCGATGTACCCCAGGCGCGCGCCGCTAGCGGCGCGCCTTCGGTGCGACCAGCTTGGTGCCCGACCAATCCCGCCCGGCGCTCGTCGTCGAGGTCTGCGACAGCCCCGCCGTCGGTGCCGCCTCGCCGATCTCGCTGGGCTCCACGTGGCCGTCGCGGCCCGCCTTGGGCGTGAACAGCCAGATGTAACCGCCGTCGGCGAGCGGCGTCAGCGCGTCCATGAGGGCGTCGACAAGATCACCGTCCCCGTCCCGCCACCAGAGCAGAACCACGTCGACGACGTCATCGAAGTCCTCGTCGACAAGCTCCACATCCTGCACCGCGCCGATCGAGTCGCGCATCTGTTCGTCGCAGTCATCGTCGTAGCCGATTTCCTGCACCACCTGGCCCGGCTTGATGCCAAGCCGCCCGGCCAGGTCGCGCTGGTCTTGCGCCTGGCCTGCGGTCGCGCTCACTGACGTCCTCCCGAGTCCTTTCCCGCTGCCCGGCGCCCCGTGGGCAATGACACAGTGGTCAAAGCCACGGCACGCCGCTGACGGCGGCTGAGGTCAGGCGCGGCGCCCGCGGCGCCGTCACCTCTTGATCGGACAGTTCACACTGGGTGGGCCCGGTGCGCAAGTCACAATTCGTACACAGAGCCAAAACAGCGGTCATGACTTGATCTTCCTCTGCGGCAGCCGCCTATTCGATAAGGGACAGCCGCACCTGTCTGTCCGGATTATCGACATTCAGGTCGACTAGTGCCACCGACTGCCAGGTTCCGAGCCCCAGCCGGCCGGCGATCACCGGCAGGATCGTGAACGGCGCCACGAACGCGGGCAGCACGTGCGAGCGGCCGTGCCCGGGCGACCCGTGCCGGTGCTGCCACCGGTCATCCGCGGGCACGAGGTCATCGAGCACGGCCAGCAGGTCGTGGTCGCTGCCCGCGCCGAGCTCGATCACCGCGACGCCGGCGGTCGCGTGCGGCACGAACACGTGCAGCAGTCCGTCCCCGCCCGCGGATGCCTCGCGGGCGAAGTCGGCGCACGCCCCCGTGATGTCATGGATGGCGTCGCGGCGACCGGTGTGCACCCGGATAATCTGACTTTTCATTCAGAACGGAGGTCGGCTCGCCGGTCCGGTACGGTGCGCCCAGCCCGGGGGCACCAGGCGCGGGCTCGGTCCTCCGCGCACTGCACCGGCTATGCCTTCGCCGTCTTCCGCTTCGACGCCGACTTGGCCTTCTTGGGCTCGATAACCGCGTCCGGGCCCGGGAAGACCAGGCAGGTGTGACCGTCGTCGAACCGGACCATGTAGGGCGGCTCCCCACCAGCGTCGCGCACCTCGACGATCTCCCCCATCCGGTCGGGATGTCCCACGACGTTCCCGCGCACGTGCAGCCGGTCGCCGACTACAGCATGCATGTGTCCACCTCCTTCACCAGATTCGCTCTAGGTCCCTGGTCTACCCAGCCTGACACAGGCCAACAGTCACGGGAAGGCCCCGGCCCCAGCGGGCCGCCGCACCCTCCCGGAACCGGTTACCACCCGGTAGAGATGCGTTGCGGGCGGAGCCGTACCAGGATGGTAGGGACGCTAAGTTCGAACGTAGGCGGCAGCGACGCGCTGCCAGGACACAGACACCAGCGGGGGCAGCCGAGCCGGCCGGTCACCGCGGGAAGGCGAGGAGAACCCCGTGGCCTCCGGACGCCAGCACTTCTCGGTTATCAGCGACGGCCTGCCCACCCAACTGCCGGACATCGACCCGGACGAGACCAGGGAGTGGCTGGACTCGTTCGACACCGTGGTCAGGACCCGGGGCCGCGCCCGGGCCAGGTACGTGATGCTCAGGCTGCTGGAGCGGGCCCGGGAGCAGCAGGTCGGCGTGCCCGGGCTGCGCAGCACCGACTACATCAACACGATTCCGCCCGAGCGGGAGCCCTGGTTCCCCGGCGACGAGTACGTCGAGCGGCGGATCCGGGCCTACATTCGGTGGAACGCCGCGGTGATGGTGTCGCGGGCCAACCGGCCCGGGCTGGGTGTCGGCGGGCACATCGCTACCTACGCCTCGGCGGCCAGCCTCTACGAGGTCGGGTTCAACCACTTCTTCCGCGGCAAGGATCACGGCGAGTCCGGTGACCAGGTGTTCTTCCAGGGCCACGCGGCCCCGGGCATCTACGCGCGGGCGTTCCTTGAGGGCCGCCTGACCGAGGCCCAGCTGAACGGGTTCCGCCAGGAGCTCTCCCATCCCGGCGGCGGCCTCCCGTCCTACCCGCACCCACGGCTGATGCCGGACTTCTGGGAGTTCCCGACCGTCTCGATGGGGCTGGGCGCGATCAACGCGATCTACCAGGCCCGGTTCAACCGCTACCTGCTGGCCCGTGAGATCAGGGACACCAGCCGTTCGCACGTATGGGCGTTCCTCGGCGACGGCGAGATGGACGAGCCCGAGGCGCTCGGCGCGATCGGCCTCGCCGCCCGCGAGGAGCTCGACAACCTTACGTTCGTCATCAATGCGAACCTGCAGCGCCTGGACGGGCCGGTGCGCGGCAACGGGAAGATCATCCAGGAGCTGGAGGCGTCGTTCCGCGGCGCGGGCTGGAACGTGATCAAGGTGATCTGGGGTCGCGACTGGGACCCCCTGCTCGCCAAGGACACCGACGGGGTCCTGGTCAACAAGATGAACACCACCCCGGACGGGCAGTTCCAGACCTACGCGGTCGAGTCCGGCGCCTACACCCGGGAGAACTTCTTCGGCGGCGACCCCCGGCTGCGCGCGATGGTCGAGCACCTGTCCGACGACCAGATCCGCAACCTGTCCCGCGGCGGCCACGACTACCGCAAGGTCTACGCGGCGTTCAAGGCGGCCCAGGAGCACGTGGGCCAGCCGACTGTGATCCTGGCCCACACGATCAAGGGCTGGACGCTGGGACCCGATTTCGAGGCCCGTAACGCGACCCACCAGATGAAGCACCTGACGCTCGCCGAGCTGAAGGAGTTCCGCGACCGCCTCTACCTGGACATCCCGGATTCGGCCCTCGACGTAGACAAGCCGCCCTACTACCACCCGGGCGAGAAGTCCGACGAGATCCAGTACATGCTGGAGCGCAGGGCCGCGCTGGGCGGGTTCCTGCCCCGCCGGGTAGTACGCGCCCGCCCGCTCGCGCTGCCCGGCGGCGCGGTCTACGACGAGCTCAAGAAGGGCTCGGGCAAGCAGCCGGTCGCCACCACGATGGCGTTCGTCCGGCTGCTCAAGGACCTGATGAAGGACGGCAACATCGGCGCCAGGTTCGTGCCGGTGATCCCGGACGAGGCGCGCACGTTCGGCATGGACTCGCTGTTCCCCACGGCGAAGATCTACGACCCGCACGGCCAGACCTACGAGGCGGTGGACCGCGGCCTGCTGCTGTCCTACAAGGAGTCGGCCAAGGGCCAGATCCTGCACGAGGGCATCAGCGAGTCCGGGGCCATGGGCTCGACGATCGCCGCGGGCACCGCGTACGCCACGCACGGGACCCACATGATCCCGGTTTACATCTTCTACTCGATGTTCGGGTTCCAGCGGACCGGCGATCAGATGTGGGCGTTCGGGGATCAGATGGGCCGGGGGTTCCTGCTCGGCGCGACCGCGGGCCGCAGCACGCTCACCGGCGAGGGCCTGCAGCACAACGACGGGCACTCGGTGCTGCTCGCGTCGGTGAACCCGGCGTGCGTCGCCTACGACGCGGCCTGGGCCTACGAGCTGAGCTACATCGTCGAGGACGCGCTGCGCCGGATGTACGGATCGTCGCAGGAGCATCCGCAGGGCGAGGACATCTTCTACTACCTCACGGTCTATAACGAGCCCTACGTCCAGCCCGCCGAGCCCGCCGGCTACCCGGGCGGCGCCGAGGCGCTGCGGCACGGCATCCTTCGCGGCCTGTACCGCTACGCGGAGGCGCCTCAGCCGACCCAGCCGGAGTCTGCCGAGCGGCCGCGCGCGCAGATTCTCGCCTCGGGCGTGGCGCTGCGCTGGGCGCTCGAGGCGCAGCGGCTGCTGGCCGAGGACTGGGGCGTCGCCGCGGAGGCGTGGTCGGCGACATCCTGGACCGAGCTGCGCCGGGAGGCGCTCTCCTGCGACGAGTGGAACATGCTGCATCCCGAGGCCGAGCCGCGCACGCCGCATGTCACCAGCGCGCTGGCGGGTCATCCCGGCCCGGTCGTCGCGGTGAGCGACTGGATCCGGGCCGTGCCCGACCAGATCGCCCGCTGGGTCAGCGCCCCGTTCAGCTCGCTCGGCACGGACGGCTGGGGCTTCTCCGACACCAGGCCGGCCGCCCGCCGGTTCTTCCACGTGGACGCCGAGTCGATCACGCTGGCCGTGCTGACCCAGCTCGCCCGGCTGGGCGAGGTGAAGCCGGAGGTGCTGGCCCAGGCGATCGCCAAGTACCACCTGGACCTGGACGTCAGCGACGCGCTGTGACGGGGCAAGCGGAGGTGGGCGGGGGGTGACCGAGGCTGCGCCGTCACGGACCGCGCTGGTCCGCCGAGCGCGCCGGATCAACCGTGAGCTGGCGCGGATCTACCCGGACGCGCACCTCGAGCTGAACTTCGGCTCGCCGCTGGAGCTCCTGGTGGCGACGATCCTGTCCGCCCAGACCACGGACCGCGGGGTCAACCAGGTGACCCCGGTGCTGTTCGGCCGGTACCGCAGCGCCGCCGACTACGCCGGCGCGGACCCGGCCGAGCTGGAGAAGCTGATCCAGCCGACGGGGTACTTCCGGGCCAAGGCCGGCACGCTCGTCAAGCTCGGGCAGGCGCTGTGCGAACGGTTCGGCGGCGAGGTGCCCGGCACGATGGACGACCTCGTGACCTTGCCCGGCGTGGGCCGCAAGACGGCCAGCGTGGTGCTCGGGGATGCGTTCGGCAAGCCGGCCATCGTCGTGGACACGCACTTCGGCCGGCTGGCCCGGCGGTTCGGCTGGACCGCGCACACCGACCCGGACAAGATCGAGCAGGACGTGGCCGCGCTCCTGCCGCGCCAGGAGTGGACCGGGGCCTCGCACCGGCTCATCTGGCACGGCCGCCGGGTCTGCCATGCCCGCCGGCCCGCGTGCGGGGCGTGCGGCGTGGCCCGGCTGTGCCCGTCGTTCGGCGAGGGGCCCACCGACGAGGAGACGGCGCGCAAGCTGGTCAAGCCCGGGCCGTTTTCGTGACCGGGACCCCGGAGACCCTGGCACGGGTCCGGGAGATCGCCCGCGACGTTCTCGGCTTTGCCGCCCTGCGCCCCGCGCAGCAGGACGCCGCGGCCGCGCTGGCTGGCGGCCGCGACTGCCTCGCGGTCCTGCCCAGCGGCGCTGGCAAGTCGGCCATCTACCAGGTCGCGGCGATCGCGCTCGGCGGCCCGGCCGTCGTCGTGTCCCCGCTGCTGGCGCTGCAACACGATCAGGCCGGCGCGCTGCGGGCGCGCGGCCTGACCGCGGTGACCGTCAACGCGCTGTCCGGCCCTTCGGGCCGGGACGACGCCGACGAGCTGCTGCGCGCCGGCCAGACCGGGTTCATCTTCCTTGGGCCGGAGCAGCTGGCCCGCGACGACGTGCGCGCCAGCCTGGCCCGGACCCGCGTCCGGCTCCTGGCGGTGGACGAGGCGCACTGCATCTCCTCCTGGGGTCACGACTTCCGTCCCGACTACCTGCGGCTGGGCTCGGTCATCGACGCGTTCGCGGCGCGGCCCGCCGTGGCCGCGCTCACCGCGACCGCGGCACCGCCGGTGCGGCAGGAGATCAAGGCTCGGCTCGGCCTGCGCGATCCCCTCCTGGTCATCCGCGACTTCGACCGGCCCGAGATCCACCTGTCGGTGCGGTCCTTTCACCGGGCCGAGGACAAGCAGCGGGCGGTGCTGGCCGCCGTGCGCGAGCAACCCGGGTCCGGCCTGGTCTACGCGGCCACGCGGAAAGAGGCCGAGCACTATGCCGAGCAGCTTGGCGTCCAGCACTACCACGGCGGCATGCCCAGGGCCGAGCGCGCGGCGGCCGAGCGCGCGTTCGAGCGCGGCGCCACGATCGTGGCCACCAGCGCGTTCGGCATGGGCATCGACCGCGCCGACGTGCGCTTCGTCGTGCACGCCTCGGTACCAGGCTCGCTCGACGAGTACTACCAGGAGATCGGGCGGTCCGGCCGCGACGGCAAGCCGGCCGCGGCGATCTGCTGCTACCGCGCCGAGGACCTGGGCCTGCAGCGGCACTTCGCCGCGGGCCTCCCCGACGAACGCGACCTGGTGGCCGTGGCCGGCGCGGTGGACCGCCCGGCCTCCCGGAGAGAACTCGCCGCCCGCACCGGGATGCCGCCGGTGCGGCTGGCGGAGCTGCTCAACCTGCTGGAGGGCGCGGGCGCGGTCCGGCTCGGCGGCCGGGTCGAGCCGGCCGACCCGCCGATGGCCGATGCCGCGGCCGCGGCCCGGGCCGTGGACCTCGCCCGGCATCATCGCAGCGTCGAACGCTCCCGTGTGGAGATGATGCGCCACTACGCCGAGATGACCGACTGCCGCCGCCGGTTCCTGCTGCAGTACTTCGGCGAGGCCGTGTCCCGCGCCTGCGGGCACTGCGACAACTGCGAAGCGGGCCGGTCCACCCTGGTCCTGCCCACCGGGACCTTCACGCCCGGTGAGCGCGTGCACCACCGCGAGTGGGGCGAGGGCCTCGTGATCGAGTCCGAGAGCGACCGGCTGACCGTCCTGTTCGACGAGTACGGGTACCGCGAGCTCGCCACACGGGTGGTGTCGGGCCGGCACCTCCTCGAGCCGGCGTTCCCGTCGCCGCACACGGCCGGGTGACCTCAGGCCCCGCCGGGCAACGTGGTTTGCCGCGTCAGCGGCCGCCACGGGCGAAATCGAGCGCCTCCCGGGCGAGCGGCAGCCATGGCAGCCCGGACTCCGGGTCGAGGCTGAACCACTCTTTCATCGGGGTGCCCTTGTTCGCGTCGAAGCGGACGCCCTCCCCCGCGGCGATCAGCGTGTCGACCCGGCTGGCGGGCAGCTTCAGCACGAGCCGCCCCCGGACCAGCATCACGAAGATCTTTTTCTGGAAGCGGACCGCGCTGCGGCCGAACCCGCTGCCGCCCTGCGGCGGCGTGACCCCGGCGGTCCCGACCAGCTCGTCGATCAGGTCCTTATAACGCCCATCGGCCCGTGTCTCTTCGTCCACCCGACCAGGCTAGACCCTGGCCCCCGCCTTCCCCGCAGTTCATGATCGCGCCAGACCCGCAGCGGAATGACGGGCCGCTTATCGCCCCCGCCAGTGCGGGGCGCGGCCTTCGGCCAGCGCCTGGCGCGCTTCGGCGAAGTCATCGGACCTGAGGCACCGGATCTGCTCCTCCAGTGCCAGCCTCAGGCTCTCCTCGGGAGCGCTGTGCCACGCCGCGTCGAGCGCCCGCCTCGCCCCCCGCACCGCCAGCGGCGGCTGGGCCGCCAGGCGGGCGGCGAGCTCGGCCGCGGCGGCCTCGAGGTCGTCGCCGGCGACCACCCGGTTGGCCAGCCCGATCCGCAGGGCCTCGGCGGCGTCGATGACGTCGCCAAGCAGGATCAGCTCCCTGGCGCGACTCTCGCCGACGATCCGGGGCAGCCGGACCGTGGCCCCCATGTCGGGAAGCAACCCGTAGCGGGTCTCCAGCAGGCCCACCTTGGTGCCCTCGGCGAAGATGCGGAAATCGCAGGCCAGGGCCAGCTGAAGCCCGGCGCCGTAGGCGTGGCCGCGCACGGCGGCCACGCTGGCGCAGCCGAGGTCGGGGATCCAGCCGAACGCTCCCGCCGCCGCCATGCCCCTGGCACGGCTGTGCTCGTCCAGGGGCTGCTCGGCCAGGTCGGCAAGTATCCCGGCCATTCCCTCGACCAGGTCGATGCCGGCCGAGAACACCGGCCCGTCCCCGGTCACCACCAGGCACCGGAGCGCCTCATCCGGAACCAGCTCGGAGCCGAGCCGGGCGAGCTCGTGCCACATCAGCGGGTTCTGGGCGTTGCGCTTGCCCGGACGGGCCAGGGTCAAGGTGCCGATGCCCTCTTGGCGCTGGAAGCGAATGGTCTCGTAGCCGCTCATGGGATCGTCAGCCGCTCGGCGGGCCGATGTCGGCGCTGGTCATGCCGGTGCCGGCCAGGTAGTCGTCGAGGGCCCTGAGCTTGTTCGTGTCCTCGTAAGCTTCGTACTCCTTGATCTGGCCCCATCTCATCCGGCCCCACAGCACGTAGCGGTTCTCGTAGACAACCCGGCCGCCCGGGTCCTTGACGTAATCCCAGCCCCGCATCGCGATCGTCATGTTCCACGGCGGGCCGCCGACGATCACCTCGTCGGCGAAGTTCTGCAGCCCGGCGCGGACGAGCCGGTGCAGCCACCAGCCCATTGCTTCCTTGCCCCGCACTTCCCCGGACCAGGTGCTGTCACCAGGAAAGAGGAACCGGACGTCATCGGCGTACAGGCGCAGCAGCGGTCGGTGGTCGCCGGCTCTCAGCCGGGCCAGCTGGCGGTCGATGATCTTCTTGGCAAGCCACGATCGCATGGGCACGCCCCGATCCGCAGGCAGTTGATAGATCGATCTACTACAATGCCAGACAGGTTGCTTCGTGGCAACAGCGTCATGGAACGGAGGCCGCGATGTCGGGCACCAGGGAACGGATCGTATCCGCGAGCGCCGACCTGCTGCGCCGCCAGGGCTATACCGGAACAGGCGTCAAGCAGATCGTCGCTGCGGCCGGCGCGCCGTTCGGGTCGCTCTACCACTTCTTCCCCGGCGGGAAGGAACAGCTTGGCGCCGACACGATCCGCTGGTCCGGCCGCATGTACGGCCTGCTGCTGCCGCTCATCTTCGATGCCTCCCCCGACCTGGTGACCGGCGTCCGGGCGTTCTTCGCCGCGGCCGGTGACCAGATGGAGGAGAGCGGCTACGCCGATGGCTGCCCGATCGCGACCGTGGCGCTCGAGGTATCCAGCACCAGCGAGCCGCTGCGGCAAGCCTGCGCGGACGTCTTCGACAGCTGGATCCAGGCCGCGACCCGGCGCTTCACCGCTGGAGGCATGCCAGAGGCCGCCGCCCGGCAGCTCACAATCGGGCTGCTCGCGGCGCTGGAAGGCGCTTTCATTCTGTCCCGTGCTCTGCGCAGCACGGAGCCACTCAAGATCGCCGGCGAACAAGCCGCCGCCGCCGTCGCCACGGCCCTGACGGCATAAGCCCCCCGGAAAGGCAACGCGATGCGCCACCTCGTCTACACCCGGCCCGGACACGTCGAATGGCAGGAGGCCCGCGACCCCGAGCTGGCCGACGACACGTCGGTACTGGTCCAGCCGCTCGCTGTATCGCGCTGCGACCTCGATCTCCCGATGGCTCGGGACGGACTGTTCCCCGGACCGTACCCGGTCGGGCACGAGATCGCTGGCCGGGTCGTCGCCACGGGCGGCCGAGTGCGGAACCACCGGGCCGGCGACACCGTGATCGTTCCGTTTCAACTGTCGTGCGGCCGCTGCGGGCCGTGCCGCCGGGGGACGTTCGCGGCATGCGCGACCTACATGGCTCCCGTGGGTGGCTCGTTCGGCTTCGGGTCCTGGGGCGGCGGCCACGGCGGCGGGCTGGCGGACCTGCTCGCCGTCCCTGATGCCGACCACCTCCTCCTCGCCGCCCCGCCGGGCGTTCCGGCAGTGGCGCTGGCAACCCTGTCCGACAACGTCGTGGACGGCTACCGCGCCGTCGGCCCGGCGCTGGCGGAGCGGCCTGGCGCCGAGGTGCTCATCGTGGCCGCCGCCGCTGGGGCGCTGGCCCTCTACACTGCCGCCGCGGCCATCGCTCTGGGCGCCGCACGGGTCCGCTATGTCGATCGCGATCCGGCCCGGGCCGAGGCGGCCCGGCAGCTCGGCGCCGACTCCTCTCATCACGGCGGCCCCTGGCCCAAGCGCTTCGACCCGGCACCGGTCACTGTCGACGTCACCGGCGACGCGCACGGGCTGGCCTGCGTCATCCGCTCCACCGAGCGGTACGGGGTCTGCACCGGCCTGGCGATCGCCTTCGAAGCGGCGACCCCGCTCCCGCTGCTCGAGATGTACACCCGAGGCATCACCTTCCACACCTCACGTGCCGACGCCCGCCGTTACCTGCCCGACGTTCTGCGTCTCCTCGCCACGACGGGCTTCAACCCGATGGCGGTGCCCACGACCATCCGCCCATGGGAGGAAGCCCCCGAGGCATGGCTACAGCCGGCCGTCAAGCTCGTGGTTGAGCGCGAGCGCCTCGCCGCCGGGACGCCCTCAGCTCCCGCGCGCTGACATGTTTGCCGCCCGCCGATGTCGAGAATGACGTCGCAGCGGTGACATCTGGGTGAGCGGCGGCAACGGGCGCCGCCGGCCGGGAAGGATAGAGCGATGCGATTCATGCTGCTGCAGAACTACGGGGAGGTCGAGTCGGGCTGCCCCCCGATGTCGGAGTGGAGCCCCGAGGACATCAAGGCGCACATCGAGTTCCAGCAGGCGCTGAACGCCGAGCTCGCCGAGCGCGGCGAGCTCGTCGACGCACAGGGCCTGGCCGGGCCCGAGCAGGCCAAGTTCGTGGTCAGCGACGGGATCAGCGCCCCGGTGATCACAGACGGCCCGTATCCCGAGTCCAAGGAACTGCTGGCCGGCTACCGGCTGCTGGACGTCGAGACGACCGCCCGCGCGATCGAGGTCGCCGCCCGGGCGTCCGCGGCGCCCGGGCCCAACGGGGTGCCGATCCGGCAGCCGATCGAGGTGCGCGAGGTGCTGAGCGCCCCCGATCCCGAGCTCTGACCGCGAGCGCGACCCCAGAGCCGTGACCCCAGAGCCGTGACCACTGGCCCAGGCCTGGAGGACCTGCTGCGCGAGCTCGCGCCGCAGGTCCTCGGCGCGCTCATCCGCCGTTACGGCGACTTCGCCGACGCGGAGGACGCCGTGCAGGAGGCGCTGATCGCCGCGGCCACCACGTGGCCCGCCGAGGGGCGGCCCGACAGCCCGCTCGGCTGGCTCATCAAGGTGGCCTCCCGCAGGCTGGCGAATCAGTACCGCAGCGACGACGCCCGCCGCCGCCGCGAGGTGCTCGCGGCCTCCTGGTCGGTGGCCAGTCCCGAGCCGCCGTCGGGGCGTGACGACACGCTGATCCTCATGTTCTTGTGCTGTCACCCGTCGCTCACGCCCGCGCTCGCCATCCCGCTCACACTGCGCGCGGTCGGCGGCCTGACCACCCGCGAGATCGCTGCCGCGTTCCTCGTGCCCGAGGCGACCATGGGCCAGCGGATCAGCCGGGCCAAGGCCAAGATCAAGGCCTCGGGCGAGCCGTTCACGCTGCCGCCGCCCGGCCAGCGGCCGGAACGCCTCCGGCTGGTCCTGCACGTGCTCTACCTGCTCTTCAACGAGGGCTACACCAGCAGCACCGGCCCTGACCTGGCCCGCTCCGACCTTTCCGGCGAGGCCATCCGGCTGGCCCGGGGCATCCACGCCGCCGTGCCCGAGGATCCCGAGATCGCCGGCCTGCTCGCGCTCATGCTGCTCACCGACGCGCGGCGCCCAGCGCGCAGCGACGCCGGCGGCGAGCTGATCCCCCTCGCCGAGCAGGACCGCACGCTGTGGGACCGGCGGCTGATCATCGAGGGGATCGGCCTGATCACCCGGGCGCTGCGGCGGGGGCAGGTGGGCGAGTATCAGGTGCAGGCCGCGATCGCGGCCCTGCACGACCAGGCCGCCTCGCACGACGACACGGACTGGCCCGAGATCCTCTCGCTCTACGGCCAGCTCGAGGCCCTGACCGGCAATCCCATGGTGCGGCTCAACCGGGCGGTGGCCGCGGCCATGGCCGGCGGGCCGGACGCGGGCCTCGCGCTCCTGGACGGCCTGGGCGAGCGGCTCGGCGACCATCACCGGCTGCACTCGGTGCGCGCCCACCTCCTGGAGCAGGCCGGCGACAACGCGGCCGCCATCGCCGAGTTCAGGGCCGCGGCGGCCCGCACCACCAACCTCCGCGAACAGCAGTACCTGACCACGCAGGCAGCCCGGCTGGCCCGTGCCGGGCGCCGGCAGGCCGGGACGCAGTAAGGCCTCCGGTGAACCGGAAAGCCCGGTCTGCCGTGGTTTTATCGAACGCGTGACCGCGGCCGCGCCGATGGCCCATGCTTA
>DASYXX010000286.1:0-4398 GCA_035934395.1 Streptosporangiaceae bacterium | reverse complement strand
ACCCGGCTGATGACCCTGGAGCCGGGGGACGTGATCCTTACCGGCACTCCTGCCGGGTCGACCGTGGTCGGGCCGGGCGACGTGGTCGAGGTGGAGGTGACGGCCGGCCAGGCCACGACCGGGCGGCTGCGCAGCCCGGTCGTCGAGGCCAAGTACGCGCTGCCCCGGTTCGGGGCCATGCCGAGGATGTCGCAGGAGGCGCAGGAGGCGGCGTTCGGCGGCGACCACGACGGCAAGCCCGGCGCAGCGCCGGCGCTGCCATCACCGGCCGTGCTGGCCGGCTTCGCCCAGGTGTCGACGGCCACCCTCGCCTCGCAGCTGCGCAAGCGCGGGCTGAACGGGCTGGCCATGGACGGTCTTCGCACCACCAGGCCGGGTCAGCGGATGATCGGGTTCGCCCGGACACTCCAGTACCTGCCGCTGCGGGAGGACCTGTTCGAAAGATTCGGCAGCGGCATGACCGTGCAGAAGCAGGCGGTCGAGCAGATCCGGCCGGGCGAGGTGCTCGTGATCGACGCCCGCCAGGAGCCGACGGCGGGCACCATCGGCGACATCCTTGCCCTGCGGGCGCAGGCCCGCGGCGCCGCCGGGATCGTCACCGACGGTGCCATCAGGGACAGCGCCAGGCTCGCCGCGCTGGACATTCCCACGTATCACGCGGCGGTCCATCCCGCGGTGCTAGGCCGGCGCCACGTTCCGTGGGAGACGGGCGTCACCGTCGCCTGCGCCGGAGTCACCGTCCAGCCGGGGGACCTGCTGGTCGGCGACGACGACGGCGTGATCGTCGTGCCCCCTGGCCTGGCGGCCCAGGTCCTGTCCGACGCGCGCGAGCAGGAGCTGCAGGAGGAGTTCGCCGCCGCCCAGGTCGCGGCCGGCGCGGCGATTGACGGGCTGTACCCGCTCGGTGATCGCTGGCGCGGCGCCTACGAAGCCTGGCTGCGGGAGCGGGCACCATGAGATTCCGTGGCGATCCCTCCTCTCTGCGGGGCTCCATGGCGCCTGTGGTCACCCCGTTCGCCCCCGACGGAGAGCTGGACCTGAGCGGCCTGCGGCGCCTGATCACCTGGCAGCTGGACTCAGGCTCGCACGGCATCTCCCTCGGAGGCTCGACCGGCGAGCCGAGCGCGCAGTCGGCGCAGGAGCGAATCGCCGCGATGACCGAGGCCGCCGCGGTGATCGCCGACCGGGTGCCGTTCCTGCCCGGCACCGGCTCGGCGCGGCTTGACGAGACGCTCCAGCTCACTGCCGCGGCGGACGACCTGGGCGCCGACGCGGCCCTGGTGATCACGCCGTATTACGCGCGCCCGACGCAGGACGGCCTGTTCGAGTGGTACGCGACCGTCGCTGCCGAGAACCCCGGACTGCCCATCATCGTCTACAACGTCCCGTCCCGCACCGCCGTGGACATCGCCCCGGAGACCGTGGCCCGGTTGCGGCGCCGGTTCGACAACATCGTCGGGGTCAAGGAGACCACCAGGGACTTCGAGCATTTCTCCCGCATGCTGCGCGCGTGCGGGCGGGACTTCCTGCTGTGGTCCGGCATCGAGCTGCTGTGCCTGCCGCTGCTTGCCCTGGGCGGGGTGGGCTTTGTCAGCGCGGTGGCCAACATCGCGCCGACGGCCGTGGCGCAGATGTTCGAGCTCTGGACGGCCGGGGAGCAGGAGAAGGCCCTGGACCTGCACTACGGGCTGCATCCCCTGGTGGACCTGATCTTCACCGAGACGAATCCCGCGCCGGTGAAATGGGTGCTGCAGCAGGCGGGACTGCTCGGCTCCGCCTACGTCCGGCCGCCCCTCGCCGGGGTGAGCGATGCCGGGCAGCTGCGGATCCGCGAGCTGCTGCGCGAGGGAGCACCTATGCTCGGCCCGCCGGTCAGCGAGCTGGCGGCCTGACCGGAGTCGGATCGGCAAGGATCGGAGGGACCAGCGGCATGGCGACCATGCTGAGCGAGTCACAGGACTCCCCGCCCGGGCTGCCCGGCAGGCTGGATCACTTCATCGCCGGCGCGTGGGCGCCGAGCGCGGACGGCGCCACGTTCCCTGTCGCCGACCCGGTCAGCAACGAGACCTACGCGGAGGCGGCCGCCGGGAGCGCGGCCGACGTGGACCGTGCCGTGGCGGCCGCGCACCGCGCGTTCACCGACGGACCGTGGCCCGGCCTGGCCGCCCGGGAGCGGGCGCGGATCCTGATCCGGGTCGCGGACGCGATCGAGCGGCGCGGCGATCGCATCGCCGAGCTGGAGACGTTCGACACCGGACTCCCGGTAACACAGGCACGCGGTCAGGCCAAACGGGCGGCCGAGAACTTTAGGTTCTTCGCCGACATGATCGTCACCCTGAGCGAGGACGCGTACCGCACGGGAACGTCGCAGCTCGGCTACGTGATCCGCAAGCCGGCCGGCGTGGCCGGCCTGATCACGCCCTGGAACACGCCGTTCATGCTGGAAACCTGGAAGCTCGCGCCCAGCCTGGCGGCCGGGTGCCCGGTGGTGCTCAAGCCCGCGGAGTGGTCGCCCCTGTCGGCGAGCCTGCTGCCCGAGATCATGACCGAGGCGGGCGTCCCCGACGGCGTGTTCAACATGGTGCACGGCATCGGCGAGGTCGCCGGCGCCGCGCTGGTGACGCACCCCCTCGTCCCCCGGATCTCCTTCACCGGAGAGACGTCGACCGGGCAGATCATCATGGGGGCCGCCGCGCCGGGCCTCAAGGGGCTGTCCATGGAGCTCGGCGGCAAGTCTCCGTGCATTGTCTTCGCCGACGCCGATCTCGACACGGCCGTGGACAGCGCGCTGTTCGGGGTGTTTTCGCTGAACGGCGAGCGGTGCACGGCCGGGTCCCGGGTCCTGGCCGAGCGCTCCGTCTATGACGACCTGGTCGAGCGGATGGCGCGGCGAGCCGAGCGGATCCGGGTCGGCAGCCCGTCCGACCCGGCCACCGAGGTAGGAGCGCTGATCCACCCGGTCCACTACGAGCGGGTGATGTCGTACGTGCAGGCAGGCGTGAAGGAAGGGGCGAGGCTGGTCGCGGGCGGGCGCCGGCCTGCGCACCTGCCGGCCGGCAACTACCTGGCCCCGACCGTGTTCGCCGACGTGCGCCCGGAGATGCGCGTCTTCCGGGAGGAGATATTCGGGCCGGTGGTGTGCCTCAGCCCGTTCGATACCGAGGCCGACGCGATCCGGCTGGCCAACGACACCGCTTACGGCCTGGCGGCCTACATCTGGACCCGGGACCTGCGCCGCGGTCACCGGGTCGCGCACGCCGTGGCGGCCGGGATGATCTGGCTCAACTCGCACAACGTGCGTGACCTGCGCACCCCGTTCGGCGGAGTGAAGGCCAGCGGCGTCGGCCGTGAGGGCGGGCAGCACAGCCTGGACTTCTACACCGAGTCCCGCATCGTGCACGTCGCGCTCGAGGACGCGGGCGTACCCAGGTTCGGCGCTGAAGGGCCGTGATCATGGAAGAAGCCGCGGTGCCCCCGCCTCCCGATATCGTCCGCGCCGCGTACGCCGAGCTGGTGGTCACCGACCTGGAGCGAGCCCGCTGGTTCTGGGTGGACCTGCTCGGGTTCGTGGTCACCGAGGCCGACGCCGGCGCGTTGTACCTGCGCGGCTACGACGAGCTGACGCATCACAACCTGATCCTGTCGCGGGGCAGTCAGCCCGCGGCCGGCCGGCTGGCCTTCCGCGTTCGCACAACGTCCGACCTGGACCGCGCGGCGGACTTCTATCGCGGCCTCGGCTGCCGGGCGGAGCATTTCCCCGCCGGGACCACCCCGGGCATCGGCGCGGCCGTCCGGGCCGAGGACCCGCTCGGCTTCACCGTCGAGTTCTTCCACGACGCGGCGCACGCCGACCGGCTCCAGCAGCGCTACGACCTGCGCCGCGGCGCCGAGGTGGCGCGGCTCGACCACTTCAACATCACGGTCCCGGACGTGCGGGCCGCCTACGAGTACTACCGGTCGCTTGGCTTCGGCCTGTCGGAAACGATCGAGGATGCCCAGACGCTCTATGCCGCGTGGATGTACCGCAAGCAGACCGTGCATGACGTGGCCTTTACCGGCGGTGCCGGGCCCCGGCTGCATCACCTGGGGTTCTTCGCGCATGAGGCGCATCACGTGCTGAGGATCTGCGACATCCTCGGGTCACTGCACGAGGAGGGCCACATCGAGCGGGGACCGGGACGGCACGGGGTGTCCAACGCGTTCTACGTATACCTGCGCGACCCGGACGGCCATCGCCTGGAGGTCTACACCAGCGACTACTACACCGGTGATCCAGGTCACCCGGTCCTGCGCTGGGATGTCAGCGATCCCCGCCGCCGGGACTTCTGGGGCCACGCCATCATCCCGTCCTGGTACTCCGAGGCCTCCCTGGTCCTGGATCTCGACGGAAACCCCCGG
>DASYXX010000268.1:0-2941 GCA_035934395.1 Streptosporangiaceae bacterium | reverse complement strand
CATCGGGCTCCTCCTGTCCATCCCAGGTCCGTGAACAACCAGGAATGTAACGGGACGGAGCCCTCACCATGCGCCCGCCCAGACAACCCAGCCACCCCAGCCCGGGCCAGACCCCTCACTCCACAGGAAACGCACCCATGGGCCATCGACCCCCATAGACGGTGGTGGATGGCCCATCGACCACATAGACACTGCCGCGGCAAGCCGCCACGAAAGACTCAAGACGGTACAAAGCGCGGCTGGCGCCCGACTAGCCGCCGCCCAGCAGGAAGCTGACGTACCTTAGCTCCGGCTATGTCCGCTGCGACCCGGAAGCCTGCGCCCAATCCCGGGTCAACGGTCTAGGACGAACGTTGCTCGTCGATGACGCGGGCCAGGATCTGGATGCCCTCGGCGATGGCGTGCTCGCTGACCGTCGCGTAGCCGAAGATCAGGCCGCCGGGGCCCGGATGGGTGATGCGGTACGGCCCCACGGCGTCGACGGCCACCCCGGCGTGCCGGGCTGCGCCGACGATCGCGGCCTCGTCGAGATCGGGCGGCAGCCAGGTGACCAGGTGCAGCCCGGCCGAGATGCCGGTCGGCTCGAGCCAGGGCATGTGCCGGGACAGCGCGGCCAGGAGCGCGTCGCGGCGACGGCGGTAGACCGAGCGCATCCGCCGCAGGTGCCGGTCGAACTCGCCGCGCGTAATGAGGTCCGCGAGTGCCAGCTGCTCCAGCGCGGGCGAGCCCCGGTCGGCCGCGATCTTCGCGGCCGCCATGGGCTCGGCCAGGCGGCCGGGCAGCACGAGCCAGCCGAGCCGTATCCCCGGCGCGAGCGTCTTGCTCACCGACCCCGCGTAGACGACGTGGTCGGGCGCCAGGCCCTGCATGGCGCCGACCGGCGTCCGGCCGTAACGGAACTCGGCGTCGTAGTCGTCCTCGATCACCACGGCACCGCGCTCAGCCGCCCAGGCCACGATCGCGGCCCGGTTCTCGGCCGACAGCACCGACCCGGTGGGCCACTGGTGGGAGGGCGTGAGCACCACGGCGTCGGCATCGCTGTCGCGCAGCATGTCGACGCGGATGCCGCCGGTGTCCACGGGGACCCCGATCACCTCGAGCCCCGCGGCCCGGGCCGTGGGCAGCGCGTCGTCTACGGACGAGGGATCCTCGAGCGCGAGCCGCCTCGCCCCGCCAGCGGCGAGCAGCTGGATGAGCAGCGCTACCCCCTGGGCGTACCCCGTGCAGATCACGATGTGATCCGGCTGCGCCAGGGTGCCGCGAACCCGGTTCACGTAGTCGGCCACCGCCGTGCGCAGCTGCGGCACGCCGCTGCCGGTCAGGTAGCCGAACACCTCGTTCGGCGCGTACGTCAGCGCGCCGCGGATCGATCGCAGCCACGCTGCCCGGGGGAAGCTGGACACGTCGGCGCGGCCGTAGCTGAGGTCGATGCGCGGCCGCTGCGCCGGGGCTGGCCGCGGCGCCGTGCCCGGCGGGGCCGGGCCGGCCGCCACCTGCGTGTGCCCGCCCGCGCGGCTGGTCAGGTAGCCCTCGGCCGAAAGCTGCTGGTAGGCCTCGACCACGACGCCGCGCGAGACGCCGAGGTCGGCGGCGAGCATGCGCGAGGGAGGCAGCGTCGAGCCGCGCGGCAGCCGCCCGGCGCGGATCGAGTCCCGGATCGAGGTCTCGATCTGCCGGTGCAGCGGGGCCCGCTCGTCGCGCTGGAGCACGACCAGCAGGCCTGAATTGGTCCTGAATCTATCCATCAATCTGGACCTTATCAACAGGACCGATTCCTGTCAGGGTCGTCCTATAACCAGCTCCGCCCTCCGGCCACCAAGCAGGTGAGGACCATGGGAATCGTGCTCGGGCTCGTCGCGGCCCTGCTGTACGGCGGCTCCGACTTCGGCGGCGGCCTGCTCTCGCGTCGCCTCGGATCTCTTCCGGTCACGATCGTCGGCTCGGCAGGCGCCGTGCTGCTGGTCTGGCCCGCGCTGCTGCTCGCGCCCGGCCCCGTGCCGAGCGTGCGGGCCATCGCCTGGGGGCTGGCCGCTGGCCTCGGCGGCGGCACCGGAACGCTGGTCCTCTACCGTGGCCTCGCACGCGGGCAGATGAGCGTCGTCGGGCCGGTCTCCGCCGTGGGCGCGGCGGTCCTGCCGGTGCTCGTCGGCGTCGCCCTGGGTGAGCGCCCCGGCCCGGTGACCATCGTCGGCGTCGTCGTTGCCCTGCCCGCGATCGCGCTGGTCGCCGCCAGCGGCACCGCCGCGCGCGGCATGCTCAGGACCGCTCTGACCGACGGCCTCGTCGCGGGAGTCGCGTTCGGCATCCTGTTCGTCGGCCTGGCCCAGGCGGGCCGGAGCGCGGGCCTGTGGCCGGTGGCGTCGGAGCAGACCAGCACGCTGCTGATCGTGCTCGCCGTCGCGGTCAAGTCCCGCGCGCCGCTCCGGATGGGGATCCGCGCCGCGGGCCTGCCGTTCCTCGCGGGCGCAGCCGGCATGGCCGCCACGCTGGCGTACTTCTACGCAACGCACTACAGCATGCTGGCCACCGTGGCCGTGATCGTGTCGCTGTACCCGGGCGTCACCGTCCTGCTCGCCCGGCTGATCCTGCACGAGCGGTTCAGCTCGGCGCAGCGCGCCGGCCTCGGCCTGTGCACCCTCGCGATCGTCGCGATCGCGCTGAACTGACCCAGGCGCCGCGGCCGAAGCAAGACCCGGGCTGGGGGGCGCGCTCCCTGCCAGCCCGGGCTGGACCTGCTTGGCGAATCTGCTGCGGGCGCGCGGCGCCGGAGCCGATACTCGGCGCTGTGGTCGGCGAGGAGTTCGCCGCGGTGCTGGCCGCCGCGCAGCAGGGCGATGAGGCGGCGTTCTCGCGGTTGTGGCTGGACGCCAACCCAGGGTTGCTGCGTTACCTGCAGGTGATCGCGCCGGAGGCGGCCGACGACGTCGCAGCCGACACCTGG
>DASYXX010000253.1:0-6809 GCA_035934395.1 Streptosporangiaceae bacterium | reverse complement strand
CTCGTAGTCGCCTTCGGGCAGGTCATCGGCGGTGATGGCGGCGCCGGCGTCCCAGGCGGCGGCCCAGAAGGCCCAGTCGGTGCGGCCCAGCGTGCGCGCGGTTTCCATGGCCGCGCGCCGCGCGGCGGACGCGGCCGCGATGACCGGGTAGTCCTCCTTGGCGGCGGTGGCCGACTGCAGGTGCGCCCACGCCAGGGCGCGGTCGAGGGGGTTGACCTTGTTCCAGCTGCTCGCGACCCGGTCGATCTCCGCGGGTGACAGCTTCCGCATCCTGGTCAGGAACTGCAGCACCCGCGGCGTGTTCGGACCGAAGATTGCTTTCATAGGGATCTCCGTTTCCCTTGAAGCCCGAAGAGCACCGCGAAGTTCGTCCAGAAGTCGCCACGATGATTCGCGGTCACGCGCTATCCCTTGCCCCCCGGGCGTACGTGCGTCGGCGGGCGCGCACCGTGGTTCCACCCCGGGACATTCCCGACGCAGCGCTGCAATGCGTGATTGTCCGCGTGCATGCCCAGATCTACCTTCACGTTCGTGACAATGGCTTCCGCCGCACAATTGCCATGACTTGCCGCTGAGCATGCGATCACCACGCCCGCCGCCACCAGCGCCCCTACGAGGAAGATCAAGAAGAGCCGCAGCGCGAATGCCACAGCAGGCCGGGGGGTGCGCCGGCAGTCCCGGGGCGCCGTCCGAGCATCCCGGCCGGACAGTTGCTCGGTCACGGGGAGCCCTGCCTGGCGCGTCACGCAGGAGAAGGCGGCGAAGGAGCCGATGAGTTCAGGATCTGTGGCGGCGAGCCGATTCTCTATCCCGTCAAGGAGGAGCTGCTCGATGACTGACAAGCCCACAATTTCTCCTGTAATCCACTATCCGGTGACTTCTCCCTCTAATCCAGTATTCATCAGCCTGGCCTTGAATCCAGGGCCGTACAACGGTTGTATCGGGCCCGTTGTGACGGGGACATCCCGGTAATCGACCATCCCTGATTGACCACTCTCCATGCCCGCAAGTAGCAGGCATATTGCGTACACGAGTTCGGCGTGGTCCTGCGCGCGAGTGGCAGATTCCACATCACCGCTCAGCGACGATTGCTATCGCAGATCGAAGTGGCAGAACGAAAGCCGCCCGCGGTCAGGAAACTATGGCTTCAGCAGGCCGGCCGGATCCGGTTGACCACTATCGGAGTATCGGGCGGCCCCGCGCCCCGCGTCCCGCCGGGTCGCCGCCCTCGCCCGCCGGGCGCGCCGTGCGTACGGTGCCGCCGTGACAAGGGCGAGTACGGCGGCCGAGGCGAGACCGTACCGCGAGACAAGGACGGCGAGGGCAATGCCCCGGGAGCCCAGCAGGTAGCCGCAGGTGGTTAGCATCGCCGTCCAGGCGACGCAGCCGATCGTATTGAAGATCAGGAACGTCAGCAGCGGCAGACCGACCCAGCCGGCGGCGACGTAGACCGGTACGCCGGATCCGGGAACCAGGGCGGCGAGCAAAACCGCCGACTTCGCCAGCCGCGCGCCGCGCCGGTGCACGTTGGCCGCGATCGCGGCCGCGCGCGGGCTGCGATCGCCGAGTCTCTGGGCTACGCGCGGCCCCCAGAGCCGACCCGCCCACCATGTCAGCCAGTTGAATCTCAGCATCCCAGGCAGCGGCGCAGCGATGACCTGGAGGAGTGCGAGCTTGTTCCCGGCGGCTGAGAATGAGCCGGCGGCCACTATCGATGAACCGCTTCCCGATAGCAGTTCCAGCAGGAGCGGGTGGGAAGCGATGAGTTCCGGGGTGATCGGGATCATCGCCACCCCGTAGACGACGCTGACCGCGAACGCGCCGAAGCAGAGCAGATCCCTCGCCTGTGGCTGGCCATGCCACGGGCGCCATCGCGCGCTGCGGTTCCCGAGCCGCGGCCTCATCGGTACAGGCGCCGCTTTGGCGTGGCCACCCGAGCGCTGTCTGCCCGACCGCAACCGTCGCAGCGCTCCCGGGAGGTGAGTAGGTGCTTCCAGCCCCCGGGAGCGTGCCAGAGTGCCTGCCCGCAGTGGGCGCACGTCTCCTTCGCCGTAGTCTCCGTCATCCGTGGATTACCTCTCGGCTGCGTCCGCCTGGCGTTATCAACCTGGCGCACCGCAGGGTGAGTCGGCATCACAGTGGCTTGGTGATTTCTGCGTGCTGGCCATCACGCTGGGCGCGCTCACGTCAGGCGGCGATTCACCAAGACCACGCGTTGACCGCTCACCATCCCGGCAGGGAGCCTGTTGTTCATGGAGGTGAAGTGTCTGTGGAACCCTCATGGGGCGGGGCCCGGAGCGTCGCCTCGACTGGAGCACCCCTCGTGACCTCGGTGTTCGGCCCGAACGGGCAGCGCGTCCTGGCGCTTGTCACCAGCATCCCGGGCCTGTCCATCGGCCAGGTGGACCAGGTGACCGGTGCGTGGAAACGGGGCAGTGCGCCAGCCCGCGCTGAGGCCTGGACCGAGCTCAACTCTGCCAAGGCTGAGGATGAGCGGTACTGGATCCTGGCCGCGGCGTCCCTGGCCCGTCGTGAGGCGCTGGAAACCGCCCGCCGGATGCACCGGACGGACTGGGCGTTCTGGGCCGCCGCCTGTGACGCCGGCGCGGCCGTCGCCGCCGGCTCGCGGATAGGCCGGCACTATGACACCCTGGTCGCCCCGTTCGCGGAAGTCATGCGGCTCTTGGCCCACTCCCCCGGATAGCTACAACGGCCTGGCGGCCAGCGGGTGCGCCTGCAGGGCGCCCCCCGCTGCGCGGGGGGTCAACTGTCGTCGCGGGCCATGTAGGCGGCGGCGTCGGCGCGGTTGCGTACGCCGACTTTCCGGTAGGCGTTCTGCAGGTGTCGTTCGACGGTGTGAACGCTGACCACGAGCTTGGCGGCAATTTCGAGGTTGGTGTGGCCCAGCGTCAGCAGGCGCAGGACCTCCGCCTCGCGGGCGGACAGGCCGTCTGGCCTCTGGGTGCGGCCATGCTGCAGGGGGGTCGGTTCCGGTGGTCCTGCCGCGCGCTCGGCATCGGCCACTAGATCGGCCAGGATGCCCGGGTCCGGCAGGGTGGCAAGGAGTTCGCTGGCCTCGTCAAGGCAACTGCGGACCTCGGCGCCGCGTCCGGCGCGGGTGTAGATCCGTGCCACGGACACGAGAGCGGCGATGGTGTCCAGCCGCCGCCGGTGATTCCGGGCATGGTCCAGCGCGGCAAGCGCGGCGGTCTCGGCCGCGGCCAGCTCGCCGCGGCTGGCGAGGAGGTCAGCCAGCGTGAGGTCGGCGATCACGGTGACGCGGTGACGGGCTGTCAGGGCCGCCTCGCGCGCGTACCGCTCGGCCGCTTCGGGGTCGCCCTGCCGGGCAGAGATCGCCGCCAGAATGCTCAGCGCGAGCAGGCTGGCCAGCTTGTCAACCGACCGGTGAGCAGGCCGGATCACCTGTTCGAGGATCAGCTGAGCGTCGGCGTGCTGGCCCCGCCAGAACAAGATCGCGCCCAGCAGCGACAGCGTCCGAGCCCGCCAGCAGACGCTCCCCAGTTCCAGTTCCAGCTCTGCGGCCCGGCGGCCGGCCGGCTCGGCCGCCGCCAGATCGCCGTCCAGGCACCGATGCAGCGCGAGGAAGAAACAGGTGGCCGACTCCATCGAGGCAGGCCCATAGCGGCTTGGCCCCTGCGGCGGGGCCGCCTGGGCCGCCGCCAGCCACGGCTCCATGTCCTTCGGCCGGCCCCCGATCCCGGCCAGCAAGCCACGGATCAGGCACATCTGAGCATCCCCGGTGACCATCTCGCCGGGCAGCCGGTCCAGCCACCCCTCCGCGGTGTTGTCCTCCTCATCGAGAAACTCGTGCCAGTGCCCGGCGATCAGCTCGCGCGCGTCGCAGAAGTCGCCGGCCGCGATGGCATGATCGATCGCCTCGGCCGCCGTCCCGTACTGGCGGTGCCAGGACGAGGCGCGCCGGTGCAGCAGCGGGGCCAGCCCAGGCTCTGCGCGGCTCAGCTCATGACGCAGCGCTTCGGCGAACAAGGCGTGGTAACGGTACCAGCGGCGGTTGTTATCCAGCGGTACCAGGAATAGCTGGCGGCGCTCGATTTCCTCGAGAATGTCCTGCGAACCGGCCGAACCCGTCACCGCGTCGGACAACGGTGCACAGAACCGGCCCAGCCCGGCGGTGCGGAGCAAGAACCCACGGATCTGCTCTGGCAATCCGGCCAGGACCTCGCCGGCCAGGTAGTCGAAGATATGTCGGTCATTGCCGGAAAGGGCGCCGATGAACCCGGGCCGGTGGCGGTCCTCGCCGTCGCTAAGTGACAGCCCAGCCAGGTATAGGCCCGCGGGCCAGCCTTCGGTGCGCTGCCATAGCGCGTGGATCTCCTCGGGCCGCAGCGCGAGGCCGAGCGTCTCGTTGAGCAACCGCTCGGCGTCGTCCCGGGAAAAGCGAAGCTGGTCGGACCGGATCTCGGCCAGTTCCGCGCTGGCACGCAGCCGGGCCAGCGGCAGCTCTGGGTCACTGCGAGAAGCTACCACCAGGCTCAGGGCCGGGGGCAGGTGCTCGACCAGGAACCCGAACGCTGTCCGCACCTCGGGGCTGGTGATCAGGTGAAAGTCATCCAGCATCAGGGTGATCCGCCGCCCCGGCATCCGGGCCAGGCCGTCAAACAGGAGCGTTTCCACCCGCCCGGGCGTCCTGTCCCCTCCAGTGGCGAGCGCCTCCAGGGCCGCCGCTCCGGTACCCGGCGCCACCGTGCCCAGCGCCGCGATGATCCCGGACCAAAACCGCACCGGGTCGTTGTCGCCCTCCTCGAGCGAGAGCCACGCCACGCCGGAGTCCGGCCCCGGCCTGGCCAGCCACCAGTCGCGCAGGAGAGATGTCTTCCCCCAGCCCGCAGGCGCCGCTATCAGCACCAGCCTGGCGGCCAGGCTCTTGGCCAGCTGGTCGAGAAGCCCCTGCCGGCACACGGTCCGCAACCGCGCCGCGGGCGGATGCAGCACTGAAGGAACCACCCTGCCAGGGCTTGCGGTGCCGTCGGCGCCCGGCGCGGGCAAGCGCCACCCCGGGTCACGAACAGACTGGTGGGCCATCCAAGGATCCCTCCGCATCGGCAACCATCAACAGTCGCGTCCGCCTCGGTGACCTGGCATCACAAAGGCTTGGTGATTTTGAATACTCACCTGCCGCGCGGCGACGGCGCGAGGAGGTCCAGGACGCGGGCTCGCTCGACGGCGTCACGGCGGCGATGCGCGCCAAGTTTTCTGTATATATGCCGCGTGTGCGTCCGAACGGTGTTCTCCGATAGATATAGCTCGTCGGCGATCTCCGGCACCGACAGGCTGGTCGGCAGATAACGCAGCACCCGGATTTCCCCTTTGCTGAGCGGCTCCAGCAGGTGACCCTGCTCCCCGGGCGGTGCCTCGGGTTTTCTTCCCCGTCCGAGCACGTCCAGGATGCTGACGATGAGGGCCGCGTGTGCTGCGCAGTGCCGGGCATGGCGCTCCAGCAGCCCAGGCGCAGGATGCAGGAGGAACGGAAGAAGCGCTGCCTCAGGCCCTACGAGATCGAGCACTCGCTCGAGGACGTGCCCGGCAGCGGCCCCATCGCCAATGGCGTCGTACGCGATCACCGCCAGCAGCAAAGCCTCGATCACCCAGATCGGATGGACTCCGGAAATAAATCCTCGGTCTGTGACCGGCGCTAGCGCGGCGGTCGCCGCGCGCGGATCTCCCTTGGCGAGCCCCAGCTCCGCTAGCACGATGCACATTTCTCCCGTTGCGCGCCCGGAAGGGTCCATCGCGGCCAGGGCGGCTTCGACGCCTGCGGATTCGCCGAGCCGCACGAGCGCCTGCAGCTCGCTTGCCCGCATCCTCGCGGCGTCGGCTTGCGCTGTGACGAGCAGCTTGGCCAGCTGTCCGCCAGCCCGGAACGCAGCCAGCGCCTCCTGGTGGCGGCCGCGGGCCATCGCAATCCCGCCGCGAGCCCAGTGGAGCGTCATCCCGGCGGCCGGCTCGACTTCCGCCTGGAACGTACGCTGTGCGCGATCAAGCCACGGCTCAGCCTCGTCCAGCCGTCCCTGTATGGTCAGCGCACTGGCGAGATGCGTGCAGGCAACGCCAGTGATCGGCTCATCGCTCCAGCCATGGCGTTCCGCCAGTTCGATCGCCTGCCTGCTCCGCCGCTCGCCCCGCCGGTGAGATGGGACGACCCCAGGCGGAACCAGGTGCGTCAAGCCTGTGAGCTCGAGATAGGGCCGACCGATGCGGCGGGCCTGGGCAACGCCCTGCTTCAGGTGCTGCTCCGCCTGCTCGGATTGCGCCGCCCGCATCTCAGCCACACCAAGGCTGATCAATGACACCGCGCGCAAGTCCGCGTCACGCGTGAGCTGCCCGGCGTCTGCAGGCCGGGACAGCAGACGCTGCGTCTCCTCGGCCACCGCGGGCAGGTCGCCGCGCTGCCGGGCAAGGAACATCCGCAAGATCGCCAGCTCGACCTGGAAGCGTCCGCGCCAGTCCACAGTGAACGAGGATGGTGCGGTCCGCCGAGCTTCCCGCTCGCCTCGGGGCGCCCCTGAGGCACGCTCATGTGCTGTTCGTGGCGCCAGTTCCTCAGTCGCAAGCGCCAGGTGCCGCTCGGCCTCATCCAGCGATCCTCTGTTCAGCTCATCCGCTGCCCGCAGCGCGGTGAGTTCGGCATCGGCGGCGACATGGGCGGGGAAGCCCTGCAGCAGCTCGTGCGCGGTGGCCGCCTGCCCGTCGAGGTAGAGGCCGAGCCATTGGTCGGACAGCAGCCGGGCGGCCCGGTTCCAGTCCTGCGCGGCCTGGGCGTGCCGGAT
>DASYXX010000022.1:0-2961 GCA_035934395.1 Streptosporangiaceae bacterium | reverse complement strand
GCTGTCGGGCAGTGAGCGGCTGACCGCGGCCCAGCCGCTCACCCTGATGGCCGCCGGGATCCGGTGGACGTCGTGCTAACTGCGGACGGCTGCGAGGAGCCGCAGCTCGCGGGCACGTCGGACCGCCGCGGAGCGATCGGCGGCACCGAGCTTGGCATAGATGCTGCGGATCTGCGTGCTGACCGTGTTCGGCGAGACGGACAGTTCGCCGGCAATCTCCGACCTGGACATGTTCGTCGGGAGGTACCGCAGCACCCTGAGCTCGCCCGGGCTGAGCGCTTCCGTCAGCGGTGCTGCGGACTGGACTTTGGCCGCCAGGGATGAGCCGCGCACGAGGTCGAGGATGTCGGCCAGCAGTGCGGCGTGCGCGGTCTCGGATCGCGGCAGCGTCTCCAGCAGCTTCGCGGAGCCCGTCATCACGAACGGCAGGAGCAGCCGGTCTTGCTCGGCGAGTGTGAGTGCACGTTCGGCGGCCTGGTTCGCCGCGCGCTGGTCTCCGAGCTGGCGGTAGGCGAGCCCGGCGAGCAGGTGACCCTCCATGACCGTTGTGTAACCGATGACCGGGGCGATGCCGTCCAGCACGCTGGCCACCGCGCTCAGGGCCGCGGCCGGTTCGCCTTCCGCCAGGCAGATCACCGCCTCGGCGTTACGGACTTCGCCTGATCTGGCCTCTTCCTCATCGAGCGCCGCGAGATCGGCGCGAGCTTCGCCGGACAGCCCGGCGCGGGCCTGGGTGGCCAGCATCCAGCCGGTCGCCTGGCTCGCCAGCGCGTGCGATCCCTCGAGCTCCGCTCGCAGGAGTTCGGCCGCTCTGAACTCCTCGAGCGCCTCACGATGGCGGCCGCGGCCGGCCAGCAGCAATCCGCCCACAATGTGGGTCAGCAGCCTGATACCGGGCCCGGTGTCTGTTTGCAGGGCCCGTTTGGTGCGCTGCAGCCATCGCTCGGCTTCGTCGAACTCAGCCGTCAAGGTCAGGTTGGCCGCCAGCGTTACCAGCGCTGGTGCGGCGACGGGATCCGCGCCCCATCCGTGCCGGTCAGCGAGCGCTATCGCCTCCCGGCAGCGCCGCCGGGTAATGGCGACCGGGCGGAACTTGGACGCGAAACCGAGTTGCGCCAGGCATGCGACTTCGAGGTAGGGCCGGCCGATCTCCCGAGCCAGGACGGCGCCCTCCTGGAGGTGACGTTCGGCGTCCGGCAGTCCCAGGGACCACTCCTCGACGATCCCCAGGTTCATCAGTGCCACCGCGCGCAGGTCGCTGCCGAGCGCGATGTCCTCGTCGGACGGCCCGGTCAGCGGGGAGGCGAGGAACCTGGCCTGTTCGACGACACTGGCAAAGTTACCGCGCCGCCCGGCCAGTGACAGCTTCAGCGACGCGATCGCGACCTGGAGGCGGCGCCGACGATCCGGCGGCGTCGTCCGGACGTGCGCCTCGGCGACCGCCAGGTGGGCGGCCGCCTCGTCCAGGCGCCCCTGCGCAATGTCAACCGTTGCGCGCACCAGGGCCAGCTCGGGATGATCCGCGCCTGGCGGGAAGGCCCCCAGCAGCGCCTGCATGGTCTGCGCCTGCCCGTCGAGCGTCAGGCTGAACGAATGGTCGGCCAGCAGCCGGGCCGCGCCGGGCCAGTCTCCGGCCGCCTGGGTGTGCCGCACGGCCTCGGCCACCTCGCCATGCCGGGCGAACCACCCGGCGGCCTGCCGGTGCAGTTCGGGTACTTCCCCGGGCAGCGTGCGGCGCAGCTCCAGCCGCAGCAGATCCGCGAACAGGTGGTGGTAGCGGAACCACGTCCGCCCGGGGTCCAGCGAGACGACGAACGCGTTCGCGTCCTCCAGCTTCAGCAGGATGCCTTCTGAGCCCGGGCGGCCGGTCAGCAGGTCGGCCAGCTCGCCGTTGACCCGATCCGGCAGGCAGGTGCGCAGCAGCAGATCCTGGACGTCGGCTGGCTGGCGATCCAGCATCTCGGCCAGCAGGTACTCGGCGACCGTGCGGTCGCTGCCGGAGAACTCCGCGACGAACCGCTCCGGGTCGGGGTGGCCCGCCAGGGAGATCGCCGCGAGCCGCAGGCCCGCGGCCCATCCCTCGGTCCGGTGGTGCAGCCGTGCCGCTCCGGCCTCGGACAGCGCGATACCCGAGGTGTCCAGGAGCTCGCGGGTCTCGCGCTCGGTAAAGCGTAGATCCGCCGCGCGGATCTCGGCCAGGTCGCCCGTCAGGCGCAACAGGTGCAGGCGCAGCCGCAGGTCATGACGCGTGGTCAGGATCGCATGCGCATTTGGGGCAAGGTTGCTCAGCAGCCGGGTGAGCTGGGCCAGAGCCTCCGGCGAATTCAGCTCGTGCAGATCATCAATCACCAATGTGATGCCCTCGCGGGCATCGGCTAGTTCCGAGAGCACCCGGTCGACCATCGCCTGCCCGTTGAAGTCGGGCGTCGCAGCTGGCGGTTCCGCGCCGCTGGCTGTCCCGGAAGCATCACGGACCGCGCTGAGCAGGGCCAGCCAGAACTGCTGGGCATCTCGCTGATCGCGCTGCACCTGCACGACAGCAAGCCGGTGCCGCTGACCCGGCCGGTCGGCCCAGGCGCGCAGCAGCGACGTCTTCCCGCTGCCGGCCGGAGCCGAGATGATCGTCACCTTGCTCGCCGCCGCGCCATCCAGGGCAGCGAGAAGATCACCCCGGTCGATCAGCCGGAGAGTTGCCCGAGCCACCGACAAATGCCTGCCTTAGTTAACTGCGCCTGACACCTGTCGCCGGTGTCGCAATCCTGCCGCCTTCCCCTCGGTACCAGGCCAGCGCACGTGCTGTCAACGGCGCGCGAACAGCTCGGCCGTGGCGCCCTGATCCTTGCCCGGCAAGTCACCGAGCTTCTCGGGGTCGTCCCTAAAATGGGTAGGCGGGGCGACCGCTGTGCTGGATCGTGACCCAGCGCTGCTCGGTGAACGACTCGATACCGGCCGTGCCGCCGA
>DASYXX010000222.1:0-2446 GCA_035934395.1 Streptosporangiaceae bacterium | reverse complement strand
TGGAGCAGCCCTCAGAGTCATCGCCGCGGCCGGTGCCGGATGCGAGGGCCGGCCGAGGCCGGCCCGAGCAGGCGGCAGCGGATGCGGTGACAGCGGACAGCGCCGTGGGAGCGATCACCGGCGTATGCCGGATGCGAGGGCCGGCCGGAGGCTGGCCCGAGCAGACGGCAGGGGGGCTCCGGGGGGCTTCGCCCCCCGGTCTGGGGGGTCCGGGGGGTTACCCCCCCGGGTCAACACAGCACCACATTCATTCCGACCGTCCCGCTCTGCCACGGCGTTCCTTACCCATGCGAACGGCGCACAAAGCTGCGTACGGCGCACAAAGCAGACCGTGCTGCCGAAAGGGTCCGCCGAAAAGGCAACCGCTCAGTAGACGTCGGGCGGCTTGTAGACGCCCCAGGCATCGCGCAGCGCGTCGCACACCTCACCGACGGTGGCGCGGGCGCGCAGCGCCTCGCGCAGCGGGTAGAGCAGGTTCTCCGCCGTGCCCGCCGCCCGCCGGAGGTCATCGATCCGGCGCGTGAGCTCCCTGGCGTCGCGGCCGCGGCGCAGCACGGCTAGCCGTTCGGCCTGGTCCCGCTCGATCGCGGGATCGACGCGCAGGGGCTGGTACGGCTCCTCCTCGGCGATGCCGAACCGGTTGACGCCGACGACCACGCGCTCTCCCGCGTCGACCTGCCGCGCGATCTGGTAGGCGGACCGCTCGATCTCGGTCTTCTGGAAGCCCTGCTCGATCGCGGCGACCGCTCCGCCGAGCTCCTCGACCTTCGCGATCAGGCCGGCGGCCTCCTGCTCGATCTCGCTGGTCATGGTCTCGATCGCGTAGGACCCGGCCAGCGGGTCCGCCGTCGCGGTCAGATCGGTCTCGTAGGCGAGAACCTGCTGGGTCCGCACGGCGAGCCGGGCGGCCTTCTCGGTCGGCAGGGCGATCGCCTCGTCGTAGGCGTTCGTGTGCAGCGACTGGGTGCCGCCGAGCACGGCCGCGAGCGCCTGCACGGTCACCCGGGCCAGGTTCACCTCGGGCTGCTGGGCGGTCAGCTGCACGCCGGCCGTCTGCGTGTGGAACCGCAGCATCTGCGACTTCGGATCGGCGGCGCCGAACTCATCGCGCATGATCCGCGCCCAGAGCCGCCGGCCGGCGCGGAACTTCGCGACCTCCTCGAGCAAGGTGGTGCGGGCCACGAAGAAGAACGAGAGGCGGGGAGCGAACTCGTCCACCGCCAGACCGGACGCGATCGCCGCCCGCACGTACTCCTTCGCGTTCGCCAGCGTGAACGCGATCTCCTGCACCGGCGTCGCCCCGGCCTCGGCCATGTGATAGCCGGAGATCGAGATGGTGTTCCACCGCGGGATCTCCCGGCGGCAGTACGCGAACGTGTCCGCCACCAGCCGAAGCGAGGGCTCCGGCGGGTAGATGTAGGTGCCGCGGGCTATGTACTCCTTGAGGATGTCGTTCTGGATCGTGCCGGTCAGCTGGCCGCCGCTTGTGCCCCGCTCCTCCGCGACCAGCTGGTACAGCAGCAGCAGCACCGCCGCCGGGGCATTGATCGTCATCGAGGTGGAGACCGCGTCCAGGCCGATGCCGTCCAGGAGCACCCGCATGTCCTCGACCGAGTCGATCGCGACGCCGACCTTGCCCACCTCCCCGTGCGCGGCGGGCGCGTCCGAGTCGTAGCCCATCTGCGTCGGCAGGTCGAAGGCCACCGACAGCCCGGTGGTGCCCGCGTCGATGAGCTGGTGGTAGCGCCGGTTCGAGTCGGCTGCGGTCGAGAACCCGGCGTACTGCCGCATGGTCCACGGCCGCCTGGTGTACATGCCCGGGTAGACGCCGCGGGTGAACGGGTACTGGCCCGGTTCCGCGAGTTCCGTGGCCGGGTCGAAGCCGCGCAAGGAGCCGGGCTCGTAGACGGGCTGGATTGGCACCCCTGACTCCGATATGCGCGTCATGGCCCAAGACTACGGCGGACCAGTCTGGCCGCCCCCCGTGACGTGCGTCACGCCGTAGGTCGCGCATCCGCTCGATCACCTGGCCGATCCGGCCGACCACGCCCGGCCGGCCATCGCCCATCAGGCGCGGGCCGGCGCATAAGCCAGCCAATTACAGGCACGCTCTCCTTTTCTTCTCTCAGGCTTCTTCTCTCAGTCCAATTTTCGGCAAAGCAAGCGCGCCTTCTCGGTATGCGCGCGTGGTTCGTGACCCGCGCGGGGAAAGTCACTGTGAGCAATTGGCTGCCGCAAAGAGCGCGTAATCAGCGCAAATAGCGTCGGTTATGATTCATGCCGGGCATAGCGCGCGGTACACGGGGGAAACGGGGATCAAGTACCAGTGAAGCTCTACGCTCGCGGCCGCCTGGCCGCGGCGGCCGGGCTGGCCGCCGTGCTCGGGCTCGCCGCCGCCGCGGTGCCTGCCATCGGCGCTCCGGCCGCACCCGCCGCCCGGGACGCT
>DASYXX010000201.1:0-16097 GCA_035934395.1 Streptosporangiaceae bacterium | reverse complement strand
AGTTCGGCGGCGACCAAGCTGGCACGCTGGCCGGATCGCCCGGTCAGCGCGACCGTCGATCCCGCCGCGGCCAGGGCTGAGGCCATGGCGAGTCCCAGTCCGCTCGTCCCGCCGGTCACCAGCACGTTCATCGGGATACCTCATCCAGCGAACGGCCCGCGGTCAGGCGCGAAGCCCGTAGTGGAGGTGAACGACGCCGCTCCGGAAGCGGCGCTCGGCCAGGAGCTCGAGCGCGGCGTGAACGTCGCCCGGCAGTGCGCGCTTTCCGCCACCGACGATGACCGGGACGAGGAGCAGGTGGCACTCGTCGACCAGGCCAGCGGCGATCGCCTCGCCGGCGAGCTCAGCACCGCCGACGCTGATGTCGCGGGCCGAGGACTCCTTGAGCCGCCTGATCGCTGCGGGGTCGAAATCGCGCTCGATCCGCGTCCGCCCGCTCGACGGCGTCTGCAGCGTGCGGGAGTACACGATCTTCTCGGCCGCTCGCCAGATCTCCGCGAAGTCGCGGGGCACCGCGGCTTGATCGCCGCCGGTGCTCACGGTTTCCCAGAACACCATCGTCTCGTACATCCGGCGCCCGTACAGATAGGTGCCGATCGGCCGCTCGAGGTCGTTGACGAACGCGTGCACCTCGTCATCGGGCGCCGCCCAGTCGAACTTGCCCTCCTGGTCCTCGACGTATCCGTCAAGGGATGCGATCGGCGAGTAGATCAGCTTGGCCACGTCAACCTCCGCTGTCGTTGAGCACTGCTGTTCGCTGGTCATGGAGCGGCATCGGCCGCACACGTAAAGACGGCGATCATGACCAGTTCTCATCGGCCCCGCCGGGCTGTCAGGCGGTAGCAGGCCTGCGGGCAGCGCCCACGATCATGGGCCTTTCGATCTTGGGAGCCTTCGGTAGCTCGTCAGCGCGGACCGACTCCACGGCCAGCGGCGACGCCTCGATTTCCCGCAGCGTGTCCCGGTTGGGGCGGCAGCCGATCAGCGGATAGGGGAACGGAATCTTGTCCTGCTTGGCGGCGATGCGCGGATCGGCGGAGCGGACGTGCTCGAGGAACAGCAGCCGCCCGCCCGGGGCCAGAACCCGCGTGATCTCGCTCAGGGCCGCCTGCTCGTCCGGAACGCTGCACAGCGTGAACGTGACCACGGCGGTGTCGAACGAGGCGTCCGGGAAGGGCAAGTGGTCGGCGGGGGCGTCGAGGATCTCCGCATCCCGCCCGAGCCGGGCGGCCCGCCTGCGCAGCCGCCGGCTCATGTACGGGTCGGGCTCGATCAGCGCCAGCCGGGTGATGGCTGGCGGGTAATGCGTCAGGTTCAGGCCGGTGCCCGCGCCGATCTCGATCGCCGCGCCCGTGGCCTGGGCGAGCAGGTCATGTCGCTGCTCGCGCAGCCCGGCTCGCTCGGCGGGCCCGTTGAAGAGGTCGTACGTCGCGGCGTAGAGCCACAAAAACACACGTTTCAGCATGACGATCTCCCCGCGCAGAAGGACCCGACAACCTTCTCGGCCAGCAATGGTGGCACCGAGTTGCCGAGCTGAGCCTGGATGGAAGCCCGGCTGCCGACGAACTCGTAGTCGTCCGGGTAGGTGAAGAGCCGTTTGATCTCGGCGACCCGCAGGCGGCGGCTGTCCCAGTGGAACGGGCCGACATACGGTCCCGGCTGGGCCTGGATGGTCGGGGCGGGCTTGTCGGGCGAGAGTTTCAGCAGGAACGACCAGTACTTGCCGCGCCACCGGAACAGCGGGTCGGAGTGGCCGCGGCGGGCGGTGAAGAACAGGTAGTTGTCGCCGGGCGGGATGGCCGGCAGCAGGTGACCGTACTTGCCGTTCACCGACTCGCCAGGTTCCGGCTCGGTCATGAGCCCCGCCAGAGCCTCGCCCGCGGTCACATGCGGACGCCGCGGGTCCCCGGTCGTCCGCCGTTCCCACCGGCCACCGTGCGTCGGGTCGGGCAGACGCGGGCACGGCTCGTCCTTGGGGACGCCGATGATGAACAGGCGCGGGCGGGCCTGCGGGACGCCGTAGTCGGCCGCGTTGAGCACCTTCGCGTCGCAGTGGTACCCGGCCGCGTCGATCTCCCGCATGAGGCGGTCAAAGGCCGGCTTGCTGGCCTTGTTGCGGTAGGTGAGCGCGTAGACGTTCTCCAGCACGAACCGCCGGGGCCGGGCCTCGGCCAGCACGCGGGTGTAGGCCTGCAGCAGCGACGCGCCGGGGTCGAGGCCTTCACGCTTGTACTCCAGCCAGAAGCCCGACTTGGAAAACGGCGTGCACGGCGGGCCGCCGATCAGCAGGTCGGGCCGCTGCCCGGCGCGCAGGCCGGCGGCGCGGAGGATCACGCGGGTCGGCGTATCGAGGATGTCCTTGCAGATCACCGGCGACACCAGGCGGTCGAAGTTCTTCTGCATCGTCGCCGCGGCGTCGCGCTCCCACTCGACGGCCGCGCGGACCTCGTACCCGGCGCGCCCCGCCCCGACGTCCAGGCCGCCCGCCCCGGCGAACAGCGAGACCGCGATGCCCTGGACACCCTGGATGGTCACATCAGCGATCATGGCAGGCGTCAGGGGAGCGTCGCCATAACAGGGTCGTTTCGGCTGGCGGTCGGCGGCAGTGCAGCCCGATCACTCGACCGTGCGACGCTGCCGTGGCATTGTCTGTGTCCATGGCGGGACGGTTACCGGTGAGTTCGGCGACGCGGCCATCCGTCGCGTACGCGTGCGCGGCGGCGCTGGCCTGCCTCGCGGCCTGCTCGGCACCGCCGCCCGCCAGGCCCTCGAAGGCATCGCGCACGGTGCCCGCCGCGATCGTCCCGTTCGCTGCCATCACACCGTCGCCAGGCTGGCAGCACGTCCCCAGCCCGGCGCTGCATCCTTCCGGGAGTTATGACGCGATCACCGCGACCGGCCCCGCCGACGCCTGGGCGGCCGGCTCGGAAGGCACCGGCCAGCCGCCCGCCTATGGTCACCCGGTGGTCGTGCACTGGAACGGGTGCCGGGCCGGATGGCGGCAACATCGAGCTCGACACTCCGTGACCCCGGCGCGCCCGCATGCCAGCGGCGCAATGGCGTTACCGGATCCGCACCACGACCCATTTGTGCAGGCAGTGGCCGAAAACGCAGAGCATGGTGGGGGTACGCGCGAGAAAGATCGTGTGGCGCACGTTGGTCTCGGCGAACAGCACTCGTCCTGATCGACTGCCCGGGCGCGGCTCCGCGCGCACGAGCCAGGTTTCGACGGTCGTGATGGTGGCCGTAGCCAGGTTCGCGGACACCCTGACCGCGCCGACTATTCGGATGATCGGCGCCGACACATCGACGTTACTCGGCCAGCCTTTCGTCTGGTCAATAATGAACCGCTGTGCCGGGCCGTAGTAACGGCTCTTGAGGCGGGTCAGGGCCGGCGGCCCGAGCACCTCCTGGCGGCCCACCTCGTAGTACGGGACACGAGCCAGCAATGAGTCGTTCACCAGATAGGCATAGCAGACCTCATACTGGTGCCGGCTGAAGTGCGCGCAGCCCTGCGACACGGGCGGATTCGAGTCCGAGCCGGGCGCCGACGGGACTGCGATGCTCGCACACGCCGCGGCGGTCAGGAAAACGACAATGATGACCGCCGGAAGTAATGGCCTCTTCATCAACCCTTCTCACGTCTGTCCGATATGAGCCTGGCGACTCCGTGAGCTACCCCGGACAGCTGCTGTTAACCGAAATCCGGGCGACCTCTGCCTTGCCGTCGGCAGGCCAGGCCCGGAAGCATGTCAGGGCGCGGCGCGATCGGCGAACGCGCGGGTGACGGCGGCGGTGCGGCTCGAGACCTGCAGGAGGCCGTAGGCGTTCTGCAGGTGGATGCGGACGGTTCCGGCCGAGATGTTGAGCTTGCGGGCGATCTGGCCGTTGGTGTGCCCGGCGGCGACCAGGCCCAGCAGTTCCCGCTGCCGCGGCGTCAGTGCCGGGGTGCCGCAGCGCTGCCGCTGGACGTCGGCCCAGGTCTGGTACAGGTGCGGGCGCAGCAGCTCCAGGAGCAGGCGGTCGCGCTCGGAGAAATCCGGGCCGGGCCCGCGGAGGAAGACCAGCCGCACGTCCGGCCCGGGCCCTGGTTTGGTGGCCGGCCCGGGCCCGGCCGGCAGGCTCAGCATGAGCATGTGCTCGAATCCCGGAAGCCCGTCGGCGTACATGCGGGTGTTGCGCCATTGCCGGGCGGAGTAGAAGTCCGAGGTCTTCGTAATGCTGCGCAGGTCTCCCAGGTCGGGGTAGGCGCAATGCGCGCAGTCCCGGTATGCATCCCAGAACCGCCGTCCGCCGTTCTCGCCATCCTCGCCATCGTCGGAAGCACCGTCCGGGATGTCCTGGCCGAAGGAGAACTCCTGGCGGCGGGTGTCCTGACCGCTGAAGGTCAGCACGTCACACCCCACCTGGGCCATCAGGCCACTCAGCAGCGACAGCGGCAGCCCGTACTCCGGCAGTTCGTCGCGGTCGCCGCGGACGATCCCGAGCAGGGCCCGCAGGTCCCGCTCGCTGACCGATACCGCGGCGACCACGGCGCCCTCCCTTCCCCCAGATGAGGCCACGGTACCGCCGAGCCCGGCCAGGCGACATATGCCGAACGTCAGATACCGCACGTCGGCCGGGCACGCGCAGGCTGGCAACGATCAGACTCATCGCACCACAGGGAGAGAGTGATGAACCGTTTCCGGACCATTCACCCCGTCCGCCGCTCGGCCGTCCTCCTGGCGGCGCTGGCCAGTACCCTGCTGACGGCGTTCACCGCGGCCCCGGCCGCGTTCGCGCGCGCCGTGCCGCCGCCGGCCGGTGCCGGCGGAGGCACGGTGCAAACGCCGCCGCCCCAGGTTCACGTCGTTGTCGCCGGCGGTATGCCGGGCTGGCAGATAGCGCTGATCGCGGTCGGCGCGGCCCTGGCCGCCGCCGTTATCGCCGTGATGCTCGACCGCTCACGGGCTGCCCGGCGGCACCTGACCCGCGCAGCCGCCTGACGGACGATACGAACCCGGCCGGCCGCTAGACCGGCCGGGCGGTGCCTAAGAATCGGGGGATTCCCGGATTTCGCCGCTGCCCCGGCCCATGTAGCGTCGCGCGCATGAGCACAGGCGGGACACTGTCCAACTGACCGGGCAACGCCCGATACCCAGCTCGAGAGGACCGGGATGACGAACGCCAGCATGCCAGGCGCTGCGTGGAGCGCGGGATTCGCGACGGCCCCGCGGTCGGCGATGAACATCTACGCGGAGGTGATGGTCCCGCGGATGTTCGAGCCGTGGGGGCGCGAGCTCCTGGGGGAGCTCGCGCTCGAGGCGGGCGAGGCGGTCCTCGATGTTGCCTGCGGCCCGGGGACGGTCGCCAGGCTGGCGGCGGCCCGGAGCGGGCCGGCGGGGCGGGTGACGGGTTGTGACGTGAGCCCGGCGATGCTCGCGATCGCCGAGAGCCGTGGACCGGTCGCGGGCGGCGCGCCCGTCGACTACGCCGAGACGCCCGCGGACCGGCTGCCGGTTGCGGACGAGAGCTTCGACGTCGCGACATGCCAGCAGGGCCTGCAGTTCTTTCCCGACCGGCTCGCGGCGCTGGCCGAGATGCGGCGCGCGCTCCGGCCGGGCGGGCGGATCGGCATCGCGGTCTGGAAGCGCATCGAGGAGTGCCCCCCGTTTGCCGTGCTGGGCGAGGCGATCAGGACGGTCGCGGGCGACGAGCTCGCCGACCGCTACGCGGGCGGGCCGTGGGGCCTGCCGCTCGCCGACGACCTGCGCACGCTGCTGGAGCGGGCCGGGTTCCAGGGCGTGCGAGTCGAAGACCGGGTGCTGCCCGTGACGTTCGAGGGCGGCCCGGCCCAGCTGGCCGCCACGCTTGCCGCGGCAGGAGTAGCGAGCGAGCTGGAGGCACTCTCGCCGCGAGACAAGGAGCGCCTGCTCGATGCCATCACAGAGCTGAGCCGCCCGCTCATGGCGGACGGCGCGCTGAACTCACAGCTGGCCTCCCACCTCGCGATCGCCCGCCGGTGAGGCCTGATCCCGCCTCGGGATCGTCGTGCTCGCGCCGCTCGGTCAGGACCGGCTTCCGGCGGCGGCACGGCACCGGTCACGGTCGAGAGGCCGGCCAAGCTCGGCAAACTGGTCCGAGGCCTCGTTGAACAATGCGGCCGCCCGTTTCAGGTCACCTTCCGCCTGGCGCAGCACGGCGCGTGCCTCCCACACCGCGGCATGCCAGGCGCCGCCCGGCCACATCCCCGCGATGCTCTCGGCCGCCTGGAGCCTGAGGCGAGCCTGGTCGAGGCGCCCGGCGCGTGCATAGGCCACCGCCGCGGCCACGCGGAATCCCATGGAGCAGGGGGGGCATACGTTGCGCCGGTCGAGCATCCGGTCGGCCTCCTGCACGCGCACAATCGCGGCGTGGGGGTTGGCGGTGGCCGCGACGACCGTGCCCTGTATCCGCACGGTGGCGTGCGGCTCCAGCCAGCACCAGTCGGCCATGGGCAGGCTGCGCCGCAGCAGCCAGGTGGCCTGCCGCTGGTGCGCGCCGGCCAGAGCCACCTCGGCGAGCCGGTGCATGGCCAGGACCTGTCCTGACGTGGCGCCGGCCTGCTTGAAAAGCGCGGCCGCGGAGGTCAGGAGCTGGTGTGCTGCCACGAGCCGGCCCGAGAGCAACTCTGCTTCTCCCAGCAGGAACGAGGCCAGCGCCCGCCCCCGGACCGAGGCGGCCCGCTCAGCGATGGTTCGCAGATCACGTGCGTAGTCCGCGATCTCCTCGTGACCGGCGGGGCCGTAGAGGCAGGACTCGGCCAGGCACAGGTGAGCGTCCAGGATGTGGGCCGAGGCGTCCGGGTCCGCCCGGGTCGCGGCGATGAACTCGCCGTGGAACAGCTGCTTCCACTCGCCCCGCAGGTTGGCGAGCACCCCAAGCAGGAAGCTTGCCTCACCGATCTCGCGACCCAGGCCGGCGTCCATCGCCAGCGTCCGTGCCTGACGAGCGGTCTGCTCGGCATCGTCCAGCTCGCCGGCACTGAGCTGGACCAGCCCGCGGGCCAGCACCGCCCGGGTGCGCTCGCCTGCGGTCGGCAGACCAGGACCCTCCATCGAGATCGCCCGCTCGTATAGGGCCACCGACGTCCGGTCCGGGCCGACGCCGAGGTCGGCGCGCAGGTAGTCGCGTAGCCGTTCGAACTGCCGGACGGCGGCGCGCCGGTCTCCGGCGTCGATGGCGCGCTGCATGAGCGCGCGGTGTGCTTCCTCATCGGCGGGGTCGATATCGAGCACCCGCTCCCATAGCTCAGCGGTCTTGAGCAGCCGCAGGTGCAGGCCGCGCAGCCGTTCGCGCGGCTCCTCCGCCCACGGCGCATAGCGGTCCTCGGGGAGGAGTTCGCCCTGGTAGGCATCGAGCGCACCGACCAGGCCGACGCGAGCCGCAGCCTCGAAGGCCAGAGCGTCCACGGAGATCTGCCCGTCGGGGCACAGCTCCAGCATCGCGCCGCGGCGGCTGATGGCGGGCGCCGCGCCCAGTGACGCACGCGCGAAATGAACGGCTTTGCGTAGGTTGCTCGCGGCTGCGCCGGGGGCAAGGCTGGGCCAGAGCAGGTCCGTGACCTGTTCGCAGTGCAGGCGGTGCGTGTCGGCCAGTGCCAGGATCTTGACGAGCTCGGCCGCTCGCCTGTGCCGCCAGGCGTCGGCCGGAACCGGGCAGCCGTCGACGCGAACCGCGAAGCCGCCCAGCAGGGTGATCTCGTAGCTGGGCACCACCCAACGTAATCGCGGTGCGGGCAGGAAACGCAAGGCCGCCGGGTCATGATTCCGGCCCAGCCGCCGCGCGCTCGGGCGCTCCCGACGAGAGCCGGCCCGGGATGTAGCCTGTGCTGGATGAATGCCGGTGACCGGCGGTCCGGGGTGAGGCTGGCCGAGCTGGTGGCCGCGCTGTCGCTGGCGACGGACCTGGGTCTGGGCCAGCCCCAGGAGCACGTGCTGCGCCAGACCGTGATCGGTCGGCGGCTGGCGGCTGCGGCTGGCCTGCCGGATGACCAGCAGGCGGCGGTGTTCTACGTGTCGCTGCTCGCCTGGGTCGGATGCGTGTCCGACTCGCACGAGCTGGCCGCCTGGTTCGGTGACGACCAGCGGCTGCGCGCGGACAGCTACGAGGTCGACAAGAGCGGGGCGGCGATGCTCCGGTTCGTGCTCGGCCACGTGGGCGAGGGCTCGGGCCCGGTGCGTCGGCTCACGATGATCGGCCGGTTCCTTGCGGGCGGACCCGACCGGGCTGCGCGTTCCATGGTGGGCCACTGCCAGACCACCGCGGACATCGCCGACCGCCTCGGGCTCGGCGCCCAGGTCCGCGGGGCGCTGCAGCAGTCCTTCGAGCGCTGGGACGGCAAGGGCATCCCGGCCCACCGTGCGGGCGAACAGATCGACCCGGCGATGAGGGTGGTGCAGATCGCCGACGACGTGGAGGTGTTCCACCGGGTTTACGGGGCCGGTACCGCGACCGAGATGCTCCGTTCCCGCCGCGCCACGGAGTTCGACCCGGAGCTGGTGGACCTGTTCTGCGCCCGGGCCGTAGAACTGCTGGACGGCGTGGACGAGATCGACGCGTGGGACGCGGTCATCGGCCGCGACAAGAACCTGGGCCCTGAGCTAAGCGAGGCAGAGCTGACGGACGTCCTGCGGGTGTTCGCCGATTACGCCGACCTGAAGTCGCCGTCGTGGCTGGGCCATTCGACGGGGGTCGCCGCGCTGGCCGCCGACGCGGCCGGCCGGCTCGGGTTGCCGGCCGGCGAGGTGACACTGGTCGAGCGGGCCGCCCTGGTCCACGATCTTGGCGCGATCGGGGTGTCCGCCGGGGTCTGGGACAAGCCCGGCCCGCTGTCGGCCAGCGACCGGGAACGGGTGCGCATTCACCCGTACCTGACGGAGCGGACGCTCGCCCGCCCGTCCCGCCTGGCCGAGATCGGCGCCCTCGCGGCGCTGCATCACGAGCGGCTCGACGGCTCGGGCTATCCCCGCGGGCTGCGCGGTGACGCCCTCTCCCCGCCCGCCCGCCTGCTCGCGGTGGCCGATGCCTACCATGCCCTGTGCGAGGCCAGACCCCATCGGCCGGCGCTCAGCGCTGGTGACGCCGCCGCCGTGCTGCACGCCGAGGCTGCCGCGGGCCGACTGGACGGTGAGGCCGCGAACGCGGTGCTGGCCGCCGCCGGGCACCGGGTGCGCCACCGGCCGACGCTACCCCGCGATCTCACCCCGCGTGAGGCCGAGGTCCTGGTCCTGCTGGCCCGCGGCCTTTCCAACAAGGAGATGGCGGAACGGCTGTCGGTGTCGGCCCGCACGGTGGGCAGCCACGTCGAGCACGTCTACGCGAAGATCGGGGTTTCCACGCGGGGCGCGGCCGCCATGTTCGCCATGCGCCACGGCCTGGCCGATTCCCGCGGCTAGCGAGCCGCCGGGGCAGTGAAGGGTGAAGGGGAGGCCGGTGGGTCCCGGCGGCGAGCGGGAAACACAGACGGCTGACGGGAATATCGGGCAAACACCCGATGTGCCGAGGACGCCGACCAGCGTACAACTCCCATAGGACATCGTTTCCAGGGGAGGTCGGCATGTCAGGGAAGGCAGTCATCAGTCTCGCCACGGGGCTCGAGGACCCGGAGAAGGTCACGGTGGCGTTCCTGGTCGCGCTGGGCGCCGCCGAGGGCGGCCGCGCGACGCTGATGTTCTTGGCCAAGGAGGCGGTACGCCTCGCCGTCAACGGCGTGGCCCAGGGCGTCGCCTGTGCGGGCTGCCCGCCCATCCCCGAGCTGCTCAAGCGGTATGAGCGCGCCGGAGGGCGTTACCTGGTCTGCCCGATCTGCGTGGATGCCAAGCAGATCGACAAGGGCGACATCCTGTCCAATGCCGAGATCGGGGGAACAGTGATGATGTGGGAGTGGATCGGGAACGAGGGGGCGACAACGTTCAGCTACTAAGAACGTCACCGACGCTGGCGCGGCTGACTACCGCCCGCGGGGAACGCCCGGGGAACGCCCGCCCGCTAGCGTCCTGGCCGCACGCTACTCGCGCGAGAGAGGAAGAACGATGACCTTGCAGCTTGGCGACACCGCACCCGACTTCGAGGCCGAGACAACACAAGGGCGGATCGGCTTTCACGACTGGATCGGGGACACGTGGGCGGTGCTGTTCTCCCATCCGAAGGACTTCACCCCCGTGTGCACCACGGAGCTCGGCTACATGGCAAAGATCAAGCCGGAGTTCGACCGCCGGGACGTGAAGATCATCGGGCTGTCGGTCGACCCTGTCGACAGGCACGTGCTCTGGGCCGAGGACATCGAGGCGACCCAGGGCGCCGCGCCCAACTACCCGGTCATCGCCGACTCGGACTTCGCGGTGTCGAAGCTCTACGGGATGCTTCCGGCGAGCACCTCCGGTGACCCGGCGCAGCGCACCCCCGCCGACAACCAGACGGTCCGCAACGTGTTCGTGATCGGCCCGGACAAGAAGATCAAGCTGGTCATGGTCTACCCGATGACCACAGGCCGCAACTTCGACGAGGTGCTCCGGGTGATCGACTCGCTGCAGCTGACCGCCAGGCACAAGGTCTCCACGCCGGTCAACTGGCAGCCAGGCGAGGACGTGATCATCTCCGGCAGCGTCTCGGACGACGAGGCCAGGCAGACCTACCCGCAGGGGTGGAAGGCGCCACGGCCGTACATCCGGATCGTCCCCCAGCCGCGATAGGAGACCCGTGATGACCGGTAACTCTCCCGACTGGCGTGAGCTCGGCGTGCGGATCGTGCCCCACGACCACCTCGACGCCAACACGCCCCAGACGCCCGGCATGCATCGCGAGGCCGCGGTCAGCCGGGCCTCGGTGGCCGCCGAGAAGATCTGGGCCGGCCGGGTGACGATCCAGCCCGGCGCAAGGACCGGCGCGCACCACCACGGCCACCTGGAGAGCGTGATCTACGTCCTGCACGGCCGGGCAAGGATGCGGTGGGGCGACCGGCTCGAGTTCGCCTCCGAGGCGGGCCCGGGCGACTTCATCTACGTTCCGCCGCAGGTGCCTCATCAGGAGATCAACGCCAGCGAGGACGAGCCGTTGAGCTGCGTTGTCGTCCGCAGCGACCAGGAACCTATCGTGGTTAACCTCGACCTGTCAGCGGTCGAAGATCCGGTGTTCATCGGCCGGTAAGAGGGGGGACCGGTGCGTTTCGAGCAGTACTACCTCGGCTGCCTGTCGCAGGCCTCGTACCTGCTGGGGGACGAGGCCAGCGGGCGGGCGGCCGTGGTCGACCCCCGGAGAGACGTGGGGGAATACCTCGATGACGCGGCCGCGGCCGGCCTGCGGATCGAGTACGTGATCGAGACCCATCTGCACGCCGACTTCCTGTCCGGTCACCTGGAGCTGGCCGCGGCGACCGGCGCCACGGTCATCTACGGCGCTGGCGCGGACGTCCACTTCCCCCACCGCACGGTCGCCGACGGCGAGCGCCTCGACCTCGGCCGGGTCGTCCTCGAGTTCCGGGCCACCCCGGGCCACACCCCCGAGTCGATCAGCATCGTGGTCTGGGAAACCGCCGATGCCGCAGCTCCCTTCGGGGTGCTGACCGGCGACACCCTGTTCATCGGCGACGTCGGCCGTCCCGACCTGCTCGCCTCGCAGGGTAAGAGCCCCGAGGACATGGCCCGCCAGCTCTACCGGTCGCTGCACTCCCGCCTGCTCACCCTGCCGGACGGCACGCGCGTCTACCCGGCCCACGGGGCGGGCTCGGCGTGCGGGAAGAACCTCTCGACCGAGACCGTGTCGACCATCGGCGAGCAGCGCCGCACCAACTATGCGCTGCGCCTGCCCACCGTCGACGTGTTCGTGCGGGCGGTCACCGAGGGGCAGCCGCCCAGGCCCGACTATTTCGCCCACGTGGCCGAGCTCAACCGGGAGCCGCACGGGCTGCTGCCCGACGACGAGCTACCCGGGCTGGCGCTCGATGAGGTGCTCCGGCACCAGGCCGGCGGCGCCGTGGTGCTCGACGTCCGCTCCCCCGAGGAGTTCGCCCGGGGGCATCTGCGCGGCTCCGTCAACGTCGGGCTGGACGGTCGCTTTGCCGAGCATGCGGGCGAGGTCGTCGAGGCCGACCAGGGCGTCGTGGTCGTGTGCGAGCCGGGCCGCGGCCACGAGGCCCGAGTGCGCCTGTCGCGCGTGGGCATCGACACGGTGATCGGAGTGCTCGATCGTCCGGAAGAAACGCTTTCCGAACGCCCCGCCGTCGCCGAGGTCGCGAGCCGCCTGACCGCTCGCCAGCTGGCGGAAGCCCGGACCGAGATCCCCGGTCTGGTCCTTCTGGACGTCCGCGGCCCGGGCGAGCGGGCCGAGGGGTACGTCGAGGGCAGCGCCCACATCCCCATCGCCCAGCTCCGGCAGCGGATCGGCGAGCTCGACCCGGCGCGCCCGGTCGTCGCCTACTGCGCCGGCGGCTACCGCTCGTCGATCGCGGCCAGCCTGCTGCGAGCCCGGGGCTTTGCCGACGTGTCCGACCTCATCGGCGGTTACCAGGCATTGGCAGCGTAATGAGCGTGTTCGTGGTGCGGCACCAGCATCCGGCCGACCGCTGCCCGGCCGCCGACTTCACGGCCGGCGCCGGGCTGCTCAACCACCTCAGCGGTGCCAGCGCCGCCCGCCACGGCGTGCGCATCCGCGGCGAAGCGGTGCTGGCCGCCCACACGCTGGTGATGATCGCCGAAGCAGACAGCGAAGCTGAACTCCGCGCGTTCCTGCGGCCGTTCGAGGCGGCGGGCACGGTGCAGGTGGATCCGGCGTCGACCTGCGCGCGAGTAGTCGCCGGCGGCGGATGCGGCAGCATCATGTCCACGGTCGACCCGCAAACGCGCGCCCTCGATCCCGAGGAGGCCTGCCAGGCGGCGCTCGAAGCTGGCCTGGTGGTGCGCCGGGCCCACCCGCTGAACGGCGAGACGTCGCTTCCCGCGCTGACAGGCGGCGCCGTGATGCCGAACGCCCGGTTCTACGTCCGCAACCACTTTCAGATCCCCGACCTCGACCAGGCGAGCTGGCGGCTTTGCGTGGGCGGGCTGGTGGAGCGGCGGCTGTCACTCAGCCTGGCCCAGTTGCGGGCCATGCCGTCCGCGAGCGCGGTGGTCACGCTGGAATGCGCAGGAAACGGACGCGCAGGGCTCGACCCGCCGGCTCCCGGTGAGCAATGGGACGTCGGCGCGGTGAGCACCGCCGAGTGGACGGGCGTGCCGCTCACCGAGGTGCTGGACCGGGCTGGGATAGCGGCCGCGGCGCGGGAGGCGCTGTTCCGGGGCGCTGACAGCGGCCAGGTGGACGAGCGTGTCGAACGGATCTACTTCGAGCGGAGCCTGCCCGTCGAGCAGCTCGGGCGGTCCGGCGCGCTGCTGGCCTACGCGATGAACGGCGAGGATCTTCCCGTGTACCACGGCTACCCGCTGCGGCTGGTGGTGCCCGGCTGGTACGCGGTCGCCTCGGTGAAGTGGCTAACCGCGATCGAGCTGATCGACCGGCCCTTCACCGGGCACTTCCAGGTCGACCGGTACCACATCGGGGGCGAGCCGCTCTCCCGGCAGCGGGTGCGGTCACTGATCATCGAGCCTGCGCCGGGCCAGCCGGCCGAGCCAGGCGACCTGGTGATCCGCGGGGTGGCCTGGTCTGGGGCGGCGCCCATCGCGCGGGTGGAGGTGCGCATCGACGATGGCCCGTGGCGGCTGGCCCGGCTCGTCGGTGACCGCCGCCGGCACGCGTGGCAGTGGTGGGAGCATCCGGCCCGCCTCACCCGGGCCGGCGACGTGACGATCCGGGCACGGGCCACGGACCTGGCCGGGCGGACCCAGCCGGACCGGCCGCAGTGGAATCCGCTTGGTTACGCCAACAACGCGGTCCACCAGGTCCGTCTCGCCGTGCCCCGCGCCGACCGTTAAAAGTAAAAGGGTTGTTCCGTATCGTCGGCTTACGCCGGGCCCGCGCGTGCTGTCAGCATTGGTGCATGATTCCGTCGGCCCGGGGCGGCGCGGCGATCGAGGTGCGCGGCCTGACCAAGTCCTACGGCGAGGTCCATGCCGTGCGCGGGATCGACCTGACCGTTGAGCGCGGGCAGATCTTCGCGCTGCTCGGCCCGAACGGCGCCGGGAAGACCACCACCGTCGAGATCCTCGAGGGCTACCGGTCGCGCGACGGCGGCACGGTCGAGGTCCTCGGCCACGACCCGGCGCGGCAGCGGCAGCGGCTGAAGCGCCAGATCGGCATCGTCCTGCAGGCCAGCGGGATCGACCGCTACCTGACCGTGGCGGAGACCATCGCGATGTACGCCGGTTTCTACCCGCATCCGCGGCCGGCGGACGAGGTGATCGCGCTGGTCGGCCTCGAGGCAAAGCGTAACGACCGGGTGCTGAGGCTGTCCGGCGGGCAGCAGCGCCGGCTGGACGTCGCGATCGCCCTGGCCGGCGACCCGGACCTGCTGTTCCTCGACGAGCCCACCACCGGGTTCGATCCCTCAGCCCGCCACGAGGCGTGGGAGGTCATCAAGAACCTCGCGGCTCTCGGCAAGACGGTCCTGCTGACCACGCACTACATGGACGAGGCGCAGTACCTCGCCGACCAGGTGGCGGTGATCAGCGACGGCCGGATCGTGGCCGAGGGGCCGCCGGCCACGATCGGCAACCGGGAGCGGGCCAGGGCCAGGATCCGCTACCGGCTCGCCGACGGCGCCGTCCCGCCCGCCGACCTGACCGCGCCGCCGGGACCAGACGGGCTGACCGAGCTGACGCCCGACGATCTGACCACCACGCTGCACCGGCTCACCGGCTGGGCGCTGGAGCAGCACGTCCAGCTCACCGGGCTCGAGGTGATCCGGCCCTCGCTCGAGGACGTCTACCTGTCCCTGACCGGCGACCCGGCCGAGCCCGCCGGGCCGGCCCCCAGGAGGGGACGGCGCCGGGGCGCCTCAAAGGGGCCCCGGCATTGATTGGGAGACACGGGTCATGAACGGTGCCGCGCTCACGGTCTCGCAGATCCGGTACGCGAACAAGGCGTTCTGGCGCAACCCGGCCTCGGCGTTCTTCACGTTCGCGTTCCCGCTGATGTTCCTGGTGATCTTCACGGCGCTGCTCGGTCGCGGCTCGGTGCGCCTCTCGCCCACCCGGGCCGTGAACACCTCCACGTACTACGTCGCTGCGATGGCGTCGTTCGCGGTGATCTCGGCCTGCTACACGAACATCGCGATCAGCGTGTCGTTCCAGCGCGATCAGGGCATCCTCAAGCGCGTTAACGGGACGCCACTGCCGAGTTCGATCTTTCTCGGCGCGCGGATGGTGCACGCGCTGTTCGTCGGCGTCCTGCTGGTCGTGATCACGGCCGCCTTCGGCCGGGTGTTCTACAGCGCCGATATCCCCGCCGGCATCACGCTGCTGCGGTTCCTGGTCATCCTGCTGGTGGGGGCGGCGAGCTTCTGCGCGCTCGGTTTCGCGATCACCGCGGTCATTCCTAACGCCGACGCCTCGCCGGCGATCGTCAACGCGTCGATCCTGCCGCTGCTGTTCCTGTCCGGAGTCTTCATCCCGCTCGGCAGCAACGCACCCGCCTGGGTCGTCTGGATCGCGCGGATCTTCCCGGTCCGGCACTTCGCCGCGGGCATGCAGGCCGGCTTTCTCGGCACCGCGTTCGACTGGGCTGACGTGCTGATCGTCGCCGCCTGGGGCCTGGCCGGCCTCCTGTTCGCCGTGCGCTACTTCACCTGGGAACCCCGGGCCTGAGTCCCGCTTCGCCCGCGGAGCGCGGTCACCCCTAGAGGGCTCGGCCAACCGACCACGATCTTCTCGGCAATCGCATGAGCCCCACGCCCTCAGCATCGCCGGCTCCCGCCGACCGCGCATTGCAGCTAGCAGCAATCCGGGAGCCTCAGGCTTCATGCGGGCTCGATGAGAAGCTGGGCGGCCGGATCCCAGCGCCAGGCCGTGCCCGGGGTGACGTGCGTTCCGCCCACCCAGCGGTCGACGCCCAGCAGCGTCACCCGGTCCGCCTCCTGCCCGAGCACCCGCTCGCCGGCGCGGGTCAGGCGGAGTGACAGCCGGGTGAAGGCCTGGGCGTCGCCCAGC
>DASYXX010000194.1:0-13233 GCA_035934395.1 Streptosporangiaceae bacterium | reverse complement strand
TTCGTCCGGTACGAGGAACTCGCGGTCGGCGCGCCGCTCAGCGAGTCGGACATCGTGTCGCTTGACCCCGACGATCCGGTGACGCTGCTCTATACGTCGGGCACGACGGGGCGACCGAAGGGCGCACTGGGCACCAGCCGCAACCACATCACGACCCTGATGGCCATGGGATTCTCCACCGCCCGCGGCTACCTGCTGAGCGGACATGACCCGGGGACGCCGGTCCAGGGTGCCGGAGTCTCAGCCGCGCCGCTCTTCCATATCGGCGGTATCGCCGTGGTCGTGGGAGGCGCGATGTCGGGCACCAAGTGCGTACTGATGCGCAAGTGGGACGTCGACGAGGCCCTCGCGCTAGCCGTGCGCGAAGGTGTCACCAGCTTCGGCGGGGTACCCGCGATGGCACGCCAGATCCTCGAGCACCCCGACATCGGCAAGCTCGGCCTGCAGGTCCGGACGTTCTCCATGGGCGGTGCCGCGGTGCCGCCCGACCTCGTCCGCCAGGCGGTCGCGGTATTCGGCGACTCGATCCAGCTGCTCAACGGCTACGGATCAACCGAGACGTCGTCCGCAGTCGTGACGAACGTCGGCGCCGAGTACGCGTCGCATCCCGACAGCGTCGGACGCCCGGTCATCACGGCAGACCTGCGCATCGAAGGTCAGGATGGCAAGCCGGTCGGGCTCGGCGAGGTGGGCGAGCTGTGCTTCCGTTCGGCGCAGGTCGTCAAGGGCTACTGGAACGACCCGGCCGCGACCCGGCAGTCGTTCGTCGGCGGCTGGTTCCACACCGGCGACGTCGGCTACCTCGACGAGGAGGGTTTCGTCTACGTGGTCGACCGGATCAAGGACGTCGTGATCCGCGGCGGCGAGAACGTGTACTGCGCTGAGGTCGAGGCCGTCCTGTTCGAGCATCCCGACATCGCCGACGTGTCGGTGATCGGAATACCCGAGCATGCGATGGGGGAGCGGGTCTGCGTCGTCGTGGTGCCGCGGCCCGGCGCGAACCTGAACCTGGGCGAGCTCCGGTCGTTCGCCGCCGCCCGGATGGCCGGATTCAAGTGTCCGGAGGCGCTGTACCTGACCGACGAAGTGCCGCGCACGGCGACCGGGAAGACGTCGAAGCAGGCCCTGCGGGCAGAGCTGGCGAGACCGGACACGCGGATCGAGCGCACGTGGTGAGCGGACCGGCGAGCGCGGCGCCTTACGGCGGCGCGGAAACTGACCCGGCGGTCACGCCGTCGTATCAGACCATAACTATCGAACGCATCGGGCTGGTGCAGCGGATCACGCTGAACCGACCCGAGAAGCGCAACGCGCTGTCGCCCCAGCTGCAGGACGAGCTGATCCACGCTGTCCGCGAGGCCGAGACGAGCAACGAGGTGCGCGCGATCGTGCTGCGCGGCGCCGGGCCGTCGTTCTGCTCTGGCTACGATCTGAGCCCCGGCAGGGCAGCTGCCGAGGCTCAGCGGCCGATGACGACAGAGGAAGACGTCGCGCTCTGCATCTCCTTCGGCGAGCGCTGGGGCCGGCTCTGGCACTGCCGCATCCCGGTGATCGCGCAGGTCCACGGGTTCTGCATCGCTGGCGGCACCGACATCGCACTGCACTGCGACATGATCGTCGCGGCGGACGACGCCCAGCTCGGATTCCCGCCAGTCCGGTCGCTCGGCGGCCCGCCTACCCACATGTGGGTGTACCACGTCGGGCCACAGTGGGCTAAGCGCCTGCTGCTGACGGGCGACACGATCTCCGGCGAGAAGGCCGCGGCGATCGGCCTGGTACTCGAGTCCGTGCCCGCCGACGAGCTGGACGAGCACGTCCTGGCGCTAGCCGCGCGCGTCGCCAACATCGGGCACGACCTGCTCGTGCACAACAAACGCATCGTCAACCTTGGCGTCGAGCTGATGGGGCGCGGCACCATGCAGATGCTGGCCGGCATCCACGATGCGCTTGCGCACCAGGCACCGGAGGCGGTCGAGTTCTCCCAGCGCATCCAGGAGCATGGTGTCCGGCAGGCAGTGGCCGAGCGCGACGCGAAGTTCGCCTGAGGGAGAGCATCACGTGGACGACAACCTGACCGCCGACCAGCGAATGCTGGCCGATGCATCGGCCCGGTTCGCCGAGCAGGAATGCCCGATGGAGGCGGTGCGCAGGCGCACCTATGACACTGACGGTCAGTTCGCCTCCAGTTATCAGCAGGGAGCCGGGCAGCTGGGCTGGTACTCGCTGCTCGTGCCGGAGGAACTCGGCGGGGGGAGCGTGTCGGGCAACGGCGTTGCCGACGCGGCAGTCATCGCCTACCAGCGCGGACGCCTGCTGCAGCCCGGTCCCTTCGTCGGGACGAACGTGGTCGCGCACGCGCTCGCGGTCGCCGGCAGCGAGGAGCAGCGCGCGAAGGTCCTGCCCGCGCTGATGGCCGGCGAATCGCTGGCAGCCTGGGCTGTCACCCCGCCGCCGGGGCAGCCGGCAGTGAACGGCGCGGTGCTGGCGACGCCGGCCGGCGGCGGCTACCGGCTGAGCGGCCGCTGCACGCTGGTCGAGGACCCCGGGCCCGGTGGCTGGGTACTCGTGACCGCCGCGTCGGAGCAAGGGCCCTCGGAGTTCCTACTGCCCGCCGAGACCTCCGGGCTGACCTGTGAACCCGTGGAGTCGCTTGACATCACGCGCCGCTACGTCGAGCTCAGGCTGGACGGCGCCGATGTTGCCGGGTCCGCGCTGGTGGGTGAGGTCGGCCAGGCGGCGGCAGCCATCGAAGAACAGCTGGCGGTCGCGAGTGCTCTGCTGGCCGCCGAATCCGTCGGGGCAATGGACCAGGACTTCGCGATGGTGCTGCAGTACGCGAAAGACCGCATCGCCTTTGGCCGTCCGATCGGCTCGTTCCAGGCAGTGAAGCACGTGCTCGCGGATACCAGCCTGTTCCTCGAGATGAGCAAGGCGATCGCGAAGGCGGCTGCGGACCGGGTCGGCGAGCATGACGGCTACGGTCCGCAGGCCGCCAGCATGGCGAAGGCATTCGTCGGCGACTGCGGCATTGATCTCGCCCAGAACTGCCTCCAGATCTTCGGCGGGATCGGCTTCACCTGGGAGCATGACCAGCACCTGTACCTTCGCCGGCTGACGACCGACGCAGCCGTCTTCGGCGATCCCGCCTGGCACCGGGAGTGGCTGTGCCAGCTGTCCGGCGTGTAGCCGCGAGCCGAGGAGTTGTGAGGATGACGACCGACATGCCTGATCTCGAGGAGTACCGGAACGCCGTCCGTGCCTGGCTCGAGGGCAATCTCGAGCGAAGACCGGATGCCGGGGCAGGCCGCCGGGGCAGTGAGGACAAGACGCCGGAAGAGATCGCCGAGAGCCGCGTGCTGCAGCGCAAGCTGTTCGACAGCGGCTACGCGGGTATCTCGTACCCGAGGGCGTACGGCGGGCAGGGCCTCACGCCTTCGCATGAACGCGTGTTCCGCGAAGAATCCCGGCGGTACAAGGTCCCCGACTTCGGCGGCGCGGGTCATGTGATGTTCGGGGCCATCGGCCGGTCGATGCTCGCGCACGGCTCGCCGGAGTTCCTGCAGCGATACATCCCGCCGCTGCTGAAGGGCGAGGAACTGTGGTGCCAGTTCTACTCGGAGCCGGAGGCCGGCTCGGATCTCGCCGGCATCCGGACCAGGGCGGTTCGTGATGGCGATCACTGGGTGATTACCGGCTCGAAGATCTGGAGCACCGGCGCGCACCACGCTGACTACGCGATGTGCCTGGCCCGGACAGACTGGGGGGCGCCCAAGCACCGCGGGCTGACCTGGTTCGCCATGCCGACCCACGCGCCGGGCGTCACGGTCCGTCCCATCCGGCAGATCAACGGTCAGACCGGCTTCTGCGAGTCGTTCCTCGACGACGTCGCGGTCGCCGGAGACGCCGTGATCGGCGAGGTCAACCAGGGCTGGTCGGTCGCGCAGACCATGCTGGTCTACGAGCGCGGAGCCGGCGAGTCGGGCGGCCTGGTGGAACCGCGCAACCTTGCGCCCGACCTGGTCGCGCTCGCCCGGAAGGCGGGCCGCGCGGATGACCCTGTCGTCCGGCAGGCTCTGGCCCGGGCGCACATTAATGACTACGCGCAGTTCCACCTGGGCAGGCGGATCGTCGCGCGACTGCAGCTCTCCGACCGCCCTGAGCCGGCCATCGCCGCCTACGGCAAGCTCGCTGCGGGCACCCTCTCGCCTATCAGGGCCCGCATCGGGATCGAGGTCGGCGGTGCCGAAGCCCTGGTCTGGGCCGGAGAAGATGCCGAAACGGCCGCCCAGCCAGCCGTCAGCTACCTGAACGGGCGCATGGCTTCCATCGCCGCCGGGACGAACGAGATGCAGCGCAACGGCATCGGCGAACGCGTCCTTGGCCTGCCGCGGGAGCCGAGTTTCGACTCCAGGAAGCCGTTCAGCGAAGTGATGCGGGACGCGCGCACCTGGGACGGCCGCGTCGGCTGACCCTTACACGAGAGGAGCATGCCATGAAGAGCCGCGCTGCCGTGCTGTGGGGCATCGGAGAGGCCTGGAAGGTCGAGGACATCGACATCGACGACCCGGCGCCGGGGGAGGTGCTTGTCAAGTGGCAGGCAGCGGGACTGTGCCACTCCGAGGAGCACTTCGTCACCGGGGACTTCGTGCTGCCCGAGGAGCAGCGCCTGCAGTACGGGATGCCGAGCCCGTTCCCGATGATCGGTGGCCACGAGGGCGCCGGAGTGGTCGTCGACGTCGGCGCCGGGGTGAGTTCGGTCTCGGCGGGGGATCTGGTGTCGTGCTCATTCATCCCGGCCTGCGGGCGCTGCCGCTACTGCGTCACCGGGCGGCAGAACCTCTGCAACCAGGGGGCTCAGCTCATGCTGCCAGGCCAGATGGTCGACGGGGCCGTGCGCCACTTCTGCGGTGGTGAGCCGCTTAACCTCTATGCCAAGTGCGGGACCTTCGCCGAACATACCCTGCTGTCGGAGGAGTCCGTCATCAAGGTCGACGCAGACCTGCCCGCGACGGCGGTGGCGCTGGTGTCCTGCGGGGTGGCCACCGGCTGGGGCTCGGCCGTCCACCGGGCCGGAACCACGGCCGGCGACGTGGTCGTGGTCGTGGGGGTCGGCGGCGTCGGGATCAACGCCGTGCAGGGCGCGGCCATGGCGGGAGCCCGGGTGGTCGTGGCGGTTGACCCGGTGGAGTTCAAGCGGGAGATGGCTCTGCAGCTCGGCGCCACGCATTCGGCCGCCAGCATGACCGAGGCCATCGACATGGTCCGGGAGATGACCCGGGGTGAGATGGCCGATCGGGTCATCATGGTACCGAGCGTGATGCGCGGGGAGCTGATGGCCGAGGCCCTGACGCTGACCGGTAAGGGCGGCACCTGCGTCGTGACCGGCGTCGCCCCGGTGGTCCAGGCCGAGGCGGCTATCAACCTGCTGGACCTGGCCATGTCGAACAAGGAAGTCAAGGGCACGCTCTTCGGCTCCGGCAATCCTCGCTTCGACATCCCCCACCTGCTGGCGCTGTACCGAGCCGGCCAGCTCAAGCTCGATGAGCTAGTGACCCGGACGTACCCGCTCGACGAGATCAACGAGGGATACCAGGACATGAGGGACGGCAAGATCATCCGCGGGATGCTGACCTTTGACTGACACCCCCGTCCCTGCGCAAGCCCAGCTGGAGGCGCTTTGTTCGACATGATCGTGAGGGCGGGGACTGTCGTCGACGGGACCGGCGCCCCGCCGCTTACCGCCGACGTCGGGGTACGTGACGGCCGCGTGGCCGAGGTCGGTCGCCTATCTGAGCGGGCGCGGCGCGAGATCGATGCCGACGGCCTCCTCGTAACCCCGGGTTTCGTCGATGTTCACACTCATTTTGACGGCCAGGCCACCTGGGACCCGATCCTCGCCCCGTCGGCCTGGCACGGGGTGACTTCGGTGGCGATGGGCAACTGCGGCGTGGGCTTCGCGCCCGCTCGCCCGGATCGCCACGACTGGCTTATCGGCCTCATGGAAGGGGTCGAAGATATCCCCGGCTCGGCGCTAGCTGAGGGCCTGTCGTGGCAGTGGGAGAGCTTTCCCGAGTATCTGGATGCCCTGGACCGGGTCCCCCGCGTCCTGGATGTCGGCGCCCATCTGCCGCACGCGGCGCTGCGCGCCTTCGTCATGGGGGACCGCGGCGCGGAGCCTACCGAGCCACCTGACGACGCGGAGCTGGCCCGCATGGTCGGCCTGCTGGGCGAGGGCGTGGCCGCCGGCGCTCTCGGCCTGGGCACGTCGCGCACCGAGGCACACCGCACCCGCTCCGGGGCGCCGGTGGGCACGCTGCGGGCCCTGCGCCGGGAGATGGTAGCGCTCGCCGGGGCTCTGCGGGAGACCGACGCCGTGCTCCAGCTGGTGTCGGACTGCTACCAGTCCACCGACCCGGAGTACGTGGCCTCGGAGCTGACCCTGATGGAGGCCATGGCCGAGGCATCGGGCCGGCCGCTGAGCGTCTCCGTCCAGCAGCCGCCGTCGGTGCCGGACCGGTGGCGGGAGCTGCAGGCGTGGGCGGCGGACTGCGCGGCCCGCGGCCTCGCCGTGTGGACCCAGGTGGCGCCCCGGCCCATCGGGGTGCTCTTGGGCCTGTCGGCCAGCGTGAATCCCTTCTCGCAGTGTCCGAGCTACATAAAGGTGGCCCATCTGGACGTAGACGACCGGGTGGAGGTCCTGTCCCAGCCGGAGCTGCGCTCCCGCATCCTCGAGGAGCACCGGCGGTTCGTGGAGCAGCTGCCCGATTCGGGCTTTGCGCGTCAGGTGATGGGCGGGTTCGATGTGATGTTCCGCCTCGATGACCCGGTGGACTACGACATCCGGCCGGATACGTCGATAGCCGCAGGCGCGGCCCGGGCGGGCGCGGACGCGGCCGGGTCGGTGTACGACGCGCTGCTGGAAGACGGCGGTCACCGCCTCATCTACACCCCGCTGTTCAACTTCGCGGGCCGGGACCTGTCGGCCGTGCGGGAGATGATCCTCGCGGACAGATCCCTGTTCGGCCTCTCCGACGCCGGCGCGCACTGCGGGGCAATCTGCGACGCGAGCTTCACGACCAGCTACCTGACCCTCTGGGCCAGGGATCGTGCCGACGGCCTCGCCATCGAGGACGTGGTGCGCCGCATAACCCGGGACACGGCCCGCCATGTGGGCTGGCATGACCGGGGAACGCTGCGCCCTGGGATGCTGGCTGACATCAACGTCCTGGACCTCGACGCGCTCGGCTGCGCTCCGCCGCGGATAGCGAACGACCTGCCGGCGGGTGGCAGGCGGCTGCTGCAGCGTGCCTACGGCTACCGCTTTACGGTGAAAGCCGGGGAGCCGACGTTCGAGGACGGAGAGCATACCGGGCAGCTTCCAGGTCGCGTCCTGCGGGGAGCGCGGCCCGGCCCCGAAGGCCGCGACAGCTAGCCGGCGGTTCTCGAAACGGTGACATGGAGAGTCAGGAGCACGTGGCAGCAGCGAGCGGGCAGGTTCCATTGGTCGACTACCTGGTCCTGGGGTCCAGTCCCCACCTTGAGGCCAGCCAGTGCGAGGCATGCGGGGCGAGGTTCTTCGATCGGCGTAACGCCTGCGCCGCGTGCAGCGGTACGACCTTTGCGCGGGTGCGGCGGGCCAGATGGAGGGAAGGCGTTTGGGAGCGCTCGAGGGCAGGATCGCGATTATCACTGGTGGCGGTCGCGGCCTGGGCCGCGAGCATGCGCTGCTGTTTGCCGCCGAGGGTGCGAAGGTCGTGGTTAACGACCTCGGCAGCAGCATCGATGGCTCGGGGTGCGATGCCACGCCCGCCCAGCAGGTTGCGGATGAGATCAAGGCCGCCGGGGGCGAGGCCATCGCGAACGCCGATGACGTCGCGGACTGGGACGGCGCCAGGCGGCTCGTGGACCAGGCCGTCGAGACGTTCGGCGATCTGCACGTGCTGGTGAACAACGCGGGGATCCTCCGCGACCGGACGCTCGCCAACATGACCGAGCAGGAGTGGGACGATGTCGTACGGGTGCATATGAAGGGCCACTTCTGCCCCATGCACTGGGCGGCCGCCTACTGGCGGGCTCAGGCCAAGACTGGTAGTCAGGTCAACGCCGCGGTGGTCAACACGTCGTCGGGCTCTGGGCTGCACGGTAACGCCGGGCAGGTGAACTACTCTGCGGCGAAAGCCGGCATCGCGGCGATGTCCGTGGTCGCCGCCCGTGAACTGGGCCGCTATGGCGTCCGCGTCAACACGATCGCGCCGATCGCGCGCACGCGCCTGATGGCGACCGTCGCCGGGGTGCGGGATCGTATCGAGCCGCCGCGTCGGCCGGGTGAGTTCGATGCGTGGGGGCCCGGCAACATCTCGCCGCTGGTGGCCTACCTCGCCACGGCTGACTGCCCGTTCACCGGCCAGGTATTCTCGGTCCACGGCGGCAGCGTCGGGCTCTATCAGGGGTGGACGCTCGCCAGGCGCGCCGAGAAGGACCAGCGGTGGGAGATCGGCGAGCTTCGGGCCGCGCTCGCTGACTTTCCGCCCGGGCCCCCGGAATTCGAAGTCGGCTGACCGGTCCGAAGGAGTGGCGGCGTGGCAACGGTTTCGTACGCCGTGCGTCTGGCGCGGCTGGCCAGCGAGGCCCCTGATCGTCCGGCCGTGACCGACGACGGCGGCACCCTTACCCGGCGCGAGCTTGAAGCCCTGGCCGACCGGACCGCCCGGGCTTTCGCTGCAAGCGGGGTGGCAGCCGGCGACCGGGTGACGATAGCGCTGCGCAACACGGCCGGGTTCCTGGCCGCGGCCATCGGGTGCTGGAAGCTCGGTGCCACACCCCAGCCTGTCTCGTGGCGGCTGCCTCGCCGCGAGCTCGACGCTATCGTCGGGCTCGCCGACCCCAAGGTCGTGCTGGGCTGCGAGCCCGGCACCTATCCCGGGCGTACCTGCCTGCCGGGCTCCTGGGAGCCTCCGCCTCTCGAAGACGGCGCAGCGCCGCTGGCCGACGCGGTATCTAATCCGTGGAAGGCGATGACCTCCGGCGGCAGCACCGGGCGGCCGAAGCTGATCCTGGCGACCACGCCCGGCCTGGTCGACCCGGACGCGCCGCCTGCGCTCGGCATGACCAGGGACGGATGCACGGTCGTGCCCGGGCCGCTTTACCACAACGGCCCGTTCGTGTGGGCGGCGTGGAGCCTGCTGGCCGGACGTCACGTGGTGCTGCTCGGCCGTTTCGATGCCGAGGCGACGCTGCGGCTCATCGCCGAGCATCAAGCCGACATGGTGTACCTGGTCCCGACCATGATGCTGCGCATCTGGCGCCTCCCGGAGACCGAGCGTCTGGCGCATGACCTCTCATCGCTTGAGACTGTCTGGCACATGGCCGCCCCATGCCCCGCCTGGCTCAAGCATGCATGGATCGACTGGCTGGGGCCGCAGCGCATCTGGGAGCTTTACGCCGGTACCGAGGGACAGGCCGGGACCTTCATCCGCGGGGATGACTGGCTGAAACACCCGGGGTCGGCTGGCCGCCCGTCCCACGGCGAGGTCCGCATCGTCGGCTCCGGGGGCGCCCCACTGGCGGTGGGCGAGGTCGGCGAGATCTACCTCCGCGCCGGCGAGTCCTCGCCGTCTGCCTACCGGTACGTGGGGGCCACGGCACGCACCCTCGGCGACGGCTGGGAATCACTGGGCGACATGGGCTGGGTCGATAACGACGGCTATCTGTATATCACCGACCGCCGCGACGACATGGTGCTCGTCGGCGGGGCCAACGTCTACCCGGCTGAGATCGAGGCTGCACTCGAGGAGCACCCGCAGGTCCGATCTTGCGCGGTGGTAGGACTGCCCGACGAGGACGCGGGCAGCCGCCTGCACGCGATCGTGCACGCCGAGGGCAGCCTCTCGGAAGACGACCTGCACGCCCACCTCAGTGAGCGGCTGGTCTCCTACAAACTGCCCCGCACGTTCGAGTTCGTGACCGAGCCGGTCCGCGACGACGCCGGCAAGGTTCGCCGGTCCGCCCTGCGCGACGCCAGGACCTCGACCTGAGATCGGCCAACTTCGCAGGTCAGCAACGTAGTGTGCACATAGGAGGTGCGCAACGGGGCCATCGGCGGGCTTCAGAAGTGTGTGCCGCCGTCGATGTTGATCAGCGCGCCGGTGAGGTAGCCGGCGCGCGGTGAAAGCAGGAACGCGAACAGCTCACCTACCTCCTGAGGAGTGCCCGGGCGGCCGAGTGCGACATCCATGTGCCACTCGTCAGCCATGACCCGCTCGAGCAATCCCTCCGGCGGCACCCCGCGCTCCTTGGCGAGCAGTTGCCGGAAGGCGGCGAGGCTATCGGTCTCGATCGCACCAGGGCAGACGCAGTTGGCCCGCACGCCCGACCGACCGTAGGCCATAGCGATCGTTTTCGTGAACGCGGCGAGGCCGCTCTTCAGCGTGACGTACGGGAGGCGGTCCGCGTGGTATGCACGCATGCCGTAGGCAGCGGTCGTCACCACGGTGCCGCCGCCGCCGGCCACCAGCTGGGGGACCGCCGCCCGTACCGTTCGGACGGTCCCCATGAGGATGTCCTGGACGGCGTCCGCCCACACGGCGTCGGATGCGCGTTCGAGGTCGCTGTGCGACGCCGTGCCGGTCCCCGTCGTGACGGCGACGCCGGCGAGCCCGCCCAGGGTCTCGACCGCCTCGGCGACGATCCGATCCGCTTCGCCTTCCCGGTTCACGTCACCGACGACCACCGTGGTGTGCTGGCCGCCGATCCGGTTCACCGCGGCCCTAGCCCGGTCGGCATCGCGAGCGGCAACGGCGACGCGAGCGCCTTCGGCGGCCAGCACCGTGGCCGTAGCCAGCCCCATGCCCGCCGTGCCGCCGACGATCAAGTAGCCGCGGTCCCGTACACCCAGGTCCATCGTCGTCTCAGTCGCTCAGGAGGCGCCGCCCGGGCGCGCCGTCTTGCCGAGCTCGGCCTTCAGCCCGTCGAGCGACATCAGGATCGGCAGGCCGGACTCGCTCAGCGCGTGGCCGTGACCAGTCTGGTGGATGTCGAACACGGCCTGGATCGCCGCGTAGAACCCCTGGATGTCCAGGGTCTGGTTCACCGCCCGCTTGGCCTGGCGCAGCGCGAACGGGTGCTTGCTGGCGATCTCGGCGGCAAGCGCTCGCGTCTGGCTCCGGAGTTCATCGAGCGGTACCACCCTGGTCACCATGCCGAGGCGCTCGGCCTCCGCGGCCGTCATCGCCCGGCCCGTGAACAGCAGCTCCTTCGCCTTGCGGGCTCCCCATTCCCAGGTGTGGCCGTGATACTCCACGCCGCCGATCCCGAGGTTGACGACCGGGTCGGAGAACGTCGCGTTCTCGGCAGCGATGATGAGGTCGCAGGGCCAGGCGAGCAGCAGCCCGCCAGCGATGCACACACCCTGGACGGCCGCGATCGAGGGCTTGGGCACGTTGCGCCACCGAAGGGAGTACTCCAGGAAGCGGCGCGCCTCGGTCTGGTAGATCCCGGCCAGCGTCCAGGCCGGCGGCGGGCCGTCGGTCTCGCCCACCGACTTGATGTCGTGGCCGGCCGAGAAGTGCTTGCCGTTGGCCTCGAGGATGATGACTCGCACCCCGTCGTCGTCGGCCGCCCGCCGCCACGCCTCGTCGAGGTCGTCGAGCATCGGCAGGGTCTGCGCGTTGGCAGCCTCCGGCCGGTTGAGGGTGATCGTCGCGATCCCGCCGTCGGCCGCGTAGTCGATAAACGTCGTGTCCACGCCCGTCTCCTCTGTGTTCGAGTACCGTCAAGCTCTCGTAGTAGCGGCGCGCAGCACGTGACGCCCGACGATCGTCGGCAGGTCGAGGAACGTCCTGATCCCGGGCGGTGCCGCGCACACCGGTGCGATGGCGTGCACGGCGTGCATGGCCGTGCCGAGGCAGCCCTGGTCGTTCTCGTCCTCGCCGTTCGCGGCGATCTTCGACTCGAGCACCATCGACGGCCGGCCCTCGATGGTCACCTTCCACCCTCGGCCCCGCGGCCAGTCCGGCGCCGCGTCCGCCGCCAGCCGGGTGATGTGCTCCACCGTGAGCGCCTGCCGGCCGCCGACGATGGCGGTTGCGGAGAACCGCAGCGCCGACACCGTCCCCGCCTCGACGTGCCCGGCGGCGACGTCGAAGGCCTCCTGGGCTACGGCCACCTGCCGGTCGTAGACGAAGCTGTCGATCGTGGCGCCGAGGCCGTCGGCCACGAGCATCAGCGGCGCCCGGAACGTCCCGCCCAGCAGCGCCGCGTTCGCGCCGGGCACGTCCGCATCGGGCGCCCGGCCGAAGCCCATGATGTCGAAGAGCATGCCGGCGCTGTCGTAGCTGGAGTAGTCGAGCAGCTCCTGGACGAGCAGCGAGTCGATGTGGCGGAACAGCCCCGACATCGTGAGCGGCAGCACCTCGGCGGCCCACCCCGGCTCGATGCCGGTTGCGTGGAACGAGGTGCGGCCCTCGGCGCACGACTTCTCAAGGCGCTCGACGACCTGCGGGCCGGCGCTCGCCGGGTAGATGAGCGACGTCACCGCCGTCGAGATGACGTTCTTCCCCGAGGCGAGCAGCGCGCAGATGTCGTCGAGGGCGCCCGCCGGGTCCATCTCGCCTTGTGCCATGTAGAGGACGCAATCGGCGTCCAGGGCGAGGATCTCGTCCCGGTCCTTCGTCGCGGTCACGCCGATCGGCCCGATGCCGCAGAGCTCGCCGACGTCGCGCCCGGCCTTGCCGTCGCTGTAGACGAGCGCGCCCACCACCTCCAGATCGGGGTGGTCAGCCATCGCCGCCACCGCGTGGCGCCCCACGGCGCCGGTGGCCCACTGCACGACCCGCAACATCGGCGCCTCGCTTCTGTGCGACAGGTCCATCAGAGGTGGATCGGGACCGAGCTGAAGCCGCGAACGGTGGGATGAAGAGGTGCCGATGGTCATCGCCGTTCCGCCCGGGCTGCGCGATCCGTTTTGCCGTACCCTATCAAAACATCTAAACATATTCTATAACGCAGGTGGGCGGGCGGAGGGCTCGCGGGCGAGCCGGGCGGGGGCTCGCAGCTGAGGCCGGCCCGGCTCCCGGAGGCGACTCGCGTCGCGCTTGGTGGCAACCATCGCTCTCCCGTCGGGTGTTGTGGTCGCCGCACTTCGGTGAATACATTTTATCTAGATGTTTAGGTGACCGGCCGGAGGGAGCACCGTGTCAGAGGAACAGCGGCAGCCAGCGATGACCTTCTACCGGG